>JALVUB010000125.1 GCA_027023915.1 Sedimenticola sp. | reverse complement strand
CCTGTTCATCGTCGCCTGGGGGCTGATCGACATTCCCGCGATCAAGCATATTCTGCACTCCAATAACGCGGAACGGGCGATCTTCTTCCTGACCTTCCTGGGCGCCCTGTTCCTGGATCTGGAGTTCGCCATCCTGGCAGGCATCCTCCTCTCCCTGATCCTCTACCTGATGCGGGTCTCCCGCCCCCGCATTGTCGCGCGCGCCCCAGATCCCCGCCAGCCAAAGCGCAAGTTTTCCGATGTGGGACCAAACACGCCCGAATGCCCCCAACTGCACATCATCCGCATAGACGGTTCACTCTTTTTCGGCTCCGTTCCCTATTTGATGGAGGAGTTTGCGCGGATCGAGCAGGAACACCCGGAGCAAAAGCACCTGGCCATCGTCGCCCAGGGAATCAGCTTCGTGGATCTTGCGGCGGGTGACGTGCTCGCGCAGGAGGCCGAAAAACGTCGTGCCCGGGGCGGCGGTCTCTATCTCATCAACGTCAAACGGGATCTTTGGGATTCCCTGGACGAGATAGGCGCCCTGGACCGTATTGATCCCAAGCACGTCTTCCAGGGCAAATCCGCAGCCTTACATGCCATTTACCAAAAGCTGGACAAATCGATCTGCGAGAAATGCACCGCCCGGATCTTCCTTGAGTGCAAAGCGCCCTCTGCTGCCACCAAACCTATCGATATCACGCCCGAATATGCGCCAAGGCCAGTACCCAAACAGGCTTGAAAAATCAGAGGTTCCCCAGGGCGCCAACGCGGTATGTTCTGACACGGCCAGGGACGGCTTTTATCAGGATTTAGAAACCTCAACCTCAGCCTGCTTGGCTTCTTTCTCTTCCCGCCTTACCGAACTGAGAAAATCCTTCGACATGGCCTGGTAGATCGGTTCCCTGCAAATGAGCCGGGAAACACCGTTCGCCAGCAGTGCCGTGGCCATGAGGGGCAGCAACAAACGGTGGTCATCGGTCATTTCCATGACGATGGTAACCGCAGTGATAGGTGTCTGCACCACGCCACTGAAATACCCCACCATGCCCAGGAGGCCAACGGCCACCAGCGGCATATCGGGAAAGAAATGGCCCAGGTCGTAACCAAAACCGGCGCCCACCGACAGGCTGGGGGCGAAGATGCCACCCGGAATGCCGCTGAGATAGGAAAACACCGTGGCCAGAAATTTCAGCGGCGCATACCAAGGTGCCGCCGGATCAGTGCCCGCCAGAATGCCCCGCGCCGCATCATAGCCAGTGCCCCAGGTGGCATTGCCTGACACCAACCCCACCACCGCCACAGCCAGCCCCAGTGCCGCTGCCAGCCAATAAGGGTGCCGAGCACGCAGGGGCTTGAGACGCCGCCCGCCGACAACAAGAAGATTGGAAAAAAGGCCACCGAAGGCACCCCCGATGATACCGGCCACGGCAATGATGCCAAAACTGTGCCAGGGATCGAGTTGCGAGCTGTAGGTGCCGAAATAGGTGTAATTTCCCTCGATCATCAGGGAGGTCATACCCGCAAGGATTACAGCAACCATCAAGCTGCCGGTGATCCGCTCCTCGAAGCTCCGGCTCATCTCCTCGATGGCAAACATCACTCCCGCCAGGGGCGTGTTGAAAGCCGCGGCCAGCCCAGCGGCACCACCGGCCAGGATCAATCCCTTCCGTATGTGGTGGATGGGAAAGGTTGCCAGGCTATGAAGGCTGTACATGATGGAAGCAGCAATATGAACCGTGGGCCCTTCACGCCCGATCGAGGCCCCACAGAGCAGCCCAAGGATGATGGCAAACCCTTTGCCGATGGCAATACGCAGAGAGAGCACCGCACTGCGGTCGCTGTGCTCAGCCAACTCCAGCGCGGCGATAGCCTGTGTAATACCGCTGCCCTCCCCGCCAGGAAAGAGATTGCGGGTGGCCCAGGTAATGGCTACCAGCCCCACGGGTGTCAGCAGGAAAGGCAGCCAAGCCCACCGTTCCACCAGCTGGTGGAACTGGTGATC
>JALVUB010000124.1 GCA_027023915.1 Sedimenticola sp. | reverse complement strand
ATCCGCAATAGGTTGAACAAAACGAAGTTCCCCGCGAGCCCTTGGCCATTCCCCGGCCGGAAAAAGAGAGCGTGGTTGGAGCCATGAAGCGGCTGCGCAAGACCTATCCCATGATCGATCCCGACCGGCTGCTGGACGAGGCTTCTGGCCTGATGAGCGCTCACCTGCTGGGTGGCCGTCCGGCGGCGGATGTAATCGATGATCTGGAAGCGCTGTTCGAGCGTCATTTCCGCGAGCTGGCAGGCAGGTAGTTTGCATGAAGCCCATTTTCGACTGGTTCCGCCGCACCTGTTCCGCCCCGCCACTGGTGGTGCTCATCGGTTTTCTGGTGGGCGGTTTCGTGGTCATTGCCACCATGGGCGACATGCTGGCGCCGGTGCTGGCGAGCATCGTCATCGCCTATCTGTTGGAAGGACTGGTGGCGCCCCTGGAGCGGTTGGGCCTGCCGCGCATGGTGGCGGTGGTGATCGTTTTCACCCTCTTTCTCATCGCTCTTGGGGTGATTCTTTTTGGCCTGTTGCCGCTGTTGTCGCGTCAGGTGACCCAATTGGTTCAGCAACTGCCCATTATTTTCGGGAAGGGGCAAAAGGTGCTGATGCTGCTTCCTGAAAAATATCCCGAGGTCATAACAGCGGAACAGATACAGGTGGTGCTCGCCAAGGTGGGCGCCGAGGTGGGCAACCTGGGCCAGCAAGTGCTCTCCTGGTCTTTGTCGTCGGTGGTGGGGGCGATCACGGCGTTGGTCTATCTGGTGTTGATGCCACTGCTGGTGTTCTTCTTTCTCAAGGACAAAAGGTTGATCCTGGACTGGTTTTCCCGCCTGCTGCCCCAGGACCGCAAGATCGCGGTGAGCGTCTGGCGGGAGGTGGATGGGCAGATCGCCAACTATGTGCGTGGCAAGTTTATCGAAGTGCTGGTGGTGTGGCTGGCCAGTTTCATCATCTTTGCGCTTTTCGGGCTGCAATATGCCATGCTGCTCAGCGTGCTGGTGGGACTGTCGGTGATCGTGCCCTATATCGGCGCCACCGTGGTCACCATTCCAGTGTTGGTGGTGGCCTGGTTCCAGTGGGGCTGGAGTTCCGATTTCGGCTGGCTGGCGGCGGCCTATTTCGTGATTCAGGCGCTGGATGGCAATGTGTTGGTGCCGTTGCTTTTTTCCGAGGTGGTGTCTCTTCACCCCATTGCCATCATTGTCGCCATCCTGGTTTTTGGCGGCTTTTGGGGCTTTTGGGGTGTCTTTTTCGCCATTCCCCTGGCAACGCTGGTGAACGCGGTAATTCAGGCGTGGCCGAGAAAAGCCGCGGCTCAGTAATCGGGCACTCTGGGCAGCCGCAGGGTGAAGCAGGTGCCTTGTTGGTCGTTGGAAACCACTTCAATGCCGCCGCCATGAGCCTGTGCCAGCCGACGTACTATGGCCAGTCCTAGCCCGGTGCCTTCGGCGCGGGTGGTGTAGAAAGGCTCGAACACCCTTTTCAGTTGTTCCGGTGGAATGGGCTCCCCTGGATTGCAAACCTGGATGCGGGGCGTCTTTTGGTTGTCAAGATCGACCGCAAGGGTAACGGTGGAGCCACCGGGCGCCGCCTGAATGGCGTTCTTCAGTAAATTGAGCAAAATTTGCAACAGGCGGTCGGGATCAGCGGTGAGTTCAATCTCCTCTTTCTGTTCAAGCTGGATCTTCACCGATTTTTCCTCCGCTTCGGGCAGCAGGCTGTCCCGGGCATCTCGGAGCAGCGGCCGCAAGGCCACCTTTTCCAGCTTGAGCTTTAGTGGGCGGGCATAGAGCAGTACTTCCTCCAGCAGGCGTTTTATCCGCTCCATCTCGTGTTGGGCCAGCTCAAGCCGCTTTTTTTCGCCCGATGTCTGTAGGTGTTCCCCGAAATAGTCCAGCGCCATGCCCACGGTGGCCAGGGGGGTGCGGATCTCGTGGGCGATGCCGGTGACGAACTGTCCGATGGCCGCCAGCCTGGCGTGTTCCGCCAGCTTCAGGGTGCGACCGAAGCTGAGAGTGATTACGGTGGTCAGATTGGCTAGCAGCTCCAGGTGATCGCGGCGGTAGGCGTTCGCCTGGCGGGTGGCGAAGACCAGCACCCCTGGCAGCGCGCCCTGGGTGGTGACCGGCAGAAAGATGGCGTCGCGCCTTTGCCTTTCCGCCAACACTTTCAGAAAGCGGTAGCTGCTGTTGAGGATGGCCACTTCTTGCACGTCGGGAATATGCAGTGGCCGGCCGCTCTCCAGGCACTGCTTCAGCAGAGTGTTGTCCAGCGGAAAGCGGAGCAGCCCCAGCCGTTCCGGCTGGCCATCGCTGTAGGCGCCTTCAAGCTGGATCATGCCATCGTCGCTCACAAACAGGGCGCCCACCCAGTCCAGTGGCAACAGCCGGGGAAGGGCGTGAGAGACGAAGGCGAGGGTTTCATCCAGATCGCTGCCTTCCTGCAAGCGGGTGGTGAGTTGGAAGAGGGTGTCTAGCCGTTCAACCGTCTGGTTGAAGGTGGCGGCGAGAAGGGCCAGTTCATTATTGCCATGGATCGGCAGGCGGTAGGCGAAATTGCCGTTGGCCACCTTGTGAAAGCCTTCCACGGTGGCATCCAGGGGACGCAGCACCCGTAGGTAGAACCACAGCAGAATGCCGGCGGCGATGAGCAGCGCCACGGTGAAGGAGATGCGCACCACCAAGGCGGTGCGGGTGGTTCGTTGTTTCAGGTCTTCGTCCAGCGCTTGCAGCAAGTGGTCGATACGCTTGGTCAGTTCCGGCTTCTGCTTCAGGATGAAGTTGGCGGCCTGGGTGAGCTGGGGCATGTTCTGGTCGCCCAGGATATTTTTAAGCTGCTGTAAAAAACCGTTCCAGAACTGTTCCAGCGCTTTTGCCGCCTGCCGGGTCCGCTTGCCCAGCATGGGGCCCATGGGCTCGTGCATGGCGAGATAGCCTTGGAAATCGCCGTTGGAAAAGGCCATGCAGAGGGCGTCGAAGCGCTCGCTGCTGTCGGTGAGATCCTTGAAATAGAGCTTGAGGTCACGTTCATAGCCAGCCGCGTTGGGCGGCTTGGCGTGGGCGTAGTTCATCGCCTGCCATGCCATGTGCTCGGCGGTGGCTTGCAGTTCGCCGGCAAGACGCAGCAGTACCGCCTGTTCACGCTGTTCCTGGAGAATTTGCAGGGTGTGAACGCTGAAAAAGCTGAACAGCAACACCAGAGCCAGCAGGGAAAGGGCGATCTGGAACTTGAGCGTCTGGCTGAAACGCAAGGCGGTGTCCCGATTTTTCACAACGATACCGGCATTATGGCAGTAAAATTGGCCCACTTTTCCATTTGACCGGGCCGCGATGGCAAATCTTTCCCTTGTTGATGAGCTGCAAACCCTGCGTGACTGGGTGCGTTGGGGCGCCAGCTATTTCCGCCGGGCCGGGCTCTGTTTCGGCCACAGCACCGAGGACGCCTTCGACGAGGCGTTGTTCCTGGCGCGTCATGTGTTGCACCTGGAGCACGAGGAGGCGCTGGCCTATCTGGACGCCCGTCTTGCCCGGGAAGAGCGGGAAGCGGTGATGAATCTTTTTGAACGCCGGGTGGAGGAACGGCTGCCGGCTCCTTATCTCACCGGCGAGGCTTGGTTCGCCGGTCTGCCTTTCAGGGTGGACAAAAGGGTTTTGGTGCCGCGCTCTCCCATTGCCGAGTTGATCGAGGCGGGCTTTCAGCCCTGGCTGGAGGAGAGCGAGGCACCGCGGGTGCTCGACTTGTGTACCGGCAGCGGCTGCATTGCCATCGCGACCGCTCACTATCTGCCGGGTGCCCAGGTGGATGCTTGCGACCTTTCCGCCGAGGCCCTTGATGTGGCGCGTGAAAACGTCGCACTCCATGGCGTTGAGGAGCAGGTGCGGCTCTACCAGTCCGATCTTTTCGACGCTTTGCCGGAGGCACGTTATCACCTCATCGTCAGTAATCCCCCTTATGTCACCCGGTCGGAGATGGCGGCGCTGCCCGAGGAGTATCGCCACGAGCCGGCCATGGGACTGGAGGCGGGCGAGGACGGCCTGACGGTGGTCTCCCGCATTCTCGCCGAGGGGGATCGCTGGCTGCACCCCGGTGGTATCATGGTGGTTGAAGTGGGCGAGAGCATGGAAAACCTGCAACGTCGCTATCCCGAGGTGCCCTTCCTCTGGCTTGAGTTCGAAAGGGGCGGCGGCGGGGTTTTCCTGCTCACCGCTGAACAGTTGCAGGAATACAAAAACTGGTTTTCTGAGGAGTGAACAGCAGATGAGCCTGCGTCGTGCCAAAAGCGCTGAAGAGTACATCGCATGGGTGAAGAGCGCCGTCTTCGAAGTGGACGACCTGCGCAACTGTTACGACTACGAGCTGGAGATGGAGGATCTGACCCGCTATCCCCTCTGGCTCGATCCCCTGGAAGAGAGCATCAAGGATCTTTATAACGCGATGGCTGAGGGCCGCTATCACTTCGGGCGCGAGGATCTTCCTTTTATGGAGATCGTCCACCGTTATGGCGACCAGATTCCGTTTCATACCCTGCTCAAGCAGATCAACGAGACCCACCGCAAGGGGCTCGAGGTGGAGGAAGAGGAGTGAAGATGCAACAGCAGCTGGTGCTCGACGACCAGCTCATCGCCAAATACGACCAGAGCGGCCCACGCTACACCTCCTATCCCACGGCGGTGCAGTTCCACGAGGGGTTCGGCAACGCCGACTACGCACGCATCGCCCGGAAGAGCAACGAAAGCGGCCGGCCGCTGTCGCTCTATTTCCACATTCCCTTCTGCGACACCATCTGTTTCTACTGCGCCTGCAACAAGGTGGCCACCAAGGATCGCACCAAGGCGCAGGAATACCTGAATCGCCTCTACCGCGAAATCGCCCTCCAGGCCGAACTCTATGACGACGACCGGCCGGTGGCCCAGCTCCACTGGGGCGGCGGCACTCCCACCTTCATCAGCCACGAGCAGATGCGCGAGTTGATGAAGGTCACCGGCGAGCACTTCCAACTGCTGCCGGACGACCAGGGCGAATACTCCATCGAGATCGACCCGCGCGAGGCTACCGCAGAAACGGTGGCCCTGCTGCGCGAGATTGGCTTCAACCGCATGAGCCTGGGGGTTCAGGACTTCGACCCGCTGGTGCAGCGGGCGGTGAACCGCATCCAGACCCAGGAAGAGACCCTGGCGGTGCTGGAGGCGGCGCGCAAAGAGGGCTTCCGCTCGGTGAGCATCGACCTCATCTACGGCCTGCCGCACCAAAACCGCGACCGTTTCGAACGCACCCTGGACCGCATCATCGAAGTGGGGCCGGATCGTCTGTCGGTGTTCAACTACGCCCACCTGCCGCAGATCTTCAAGCCCCAGCGGCGTATCGACGCCGCCGAGCTGCCGTCGCCGGAAGAGAAGCTGGCGATTCTTCACATGACCTCGCAAAAGCTGGCGGACGCCGGCTATGTCTATATCGGCATGGATCATTTCGCCCGTCCCGACGACGAGTTGGCGGTGGCCCAGCGCGAGGGCACCCTCTACCGCAACTTCCAGGGCTACTCCACCCATGCCGACTGCGACCTCATCGGCCTGGGCATCACCTCCATCGGCAAGGTGGGCAACTGCTACGCCCAGAACCTGAAGAACCTGGAGAGCTACTACCAGCGCATCGACGCCGGCGGGCTGGCGGTCTTCCGCGGCCTGGAACTCACCCCCGAGGATGAGCTGAGGCGCGACGTCATCACCCGCCTGATCTGCAACTTCGTGCTCGATTTCGCTTCGGTGGAGGCGCGCTGGAACATCGATTTCCGCGACCACTTCGCGGGCGAGCTGGCGCGCCTCGAGGAGATGGCCGCCGACGGCCTGCTGGAGCTGGACGACGAAGGCATCCGCGTGCTGCCGGTGGGGCGGATGCTGATCCGCAACATCTGCATGGTGTTCGACGCCTACCTGAAACAGGCGCGTGAGCAGCGCTTCTCGCGCGTCATCTGAGGAGAACGGCCATGGGCCAGGAGAGAAGCTTCAAGCCCCTCGACATCGCGGTGCTCACCATTTCCGACACCCGCACCGATGCGGACGACAAGTCCGGCGCCCTGCTGATGGAGCTGTTGCAGGCCGACGGCCACCGCCTGGCGGAAAAGCGCATCGTGCCCGACGACATCTACCAGATCCGCGCCGTGGTGTCGGCCTGGATCGCCGATCCCGAGATTCCCGTGGTCATCACCACCGGCGGCACCGGCTTCACCGGACGCGACGGCACGCCGGAAGCGGTGCGCCCCCTGCTGGACAAGGTGATGGATGGCTTCGGGGAGCTGTTCCGGGCGCTCTCCTATGACGGCATCGGCACCTCCACCATGCAGTCCCGCGCCCTGGCGGGGGTGGCCAACGGCACCTTCATCTTCTGCCTGCCCGGTTCCAGCGGCGCCTGCCGCGACGGCTGGAGCAAGATCATCTCCCATCAGCTCGATTATCGCACCAGGCCCTGCAACCTGGTGGAGATCATGCCCAGGCTCAAGGAGTGAACGGCTTTTCCCTGCGCTTCACCCACCAGCGGGTGGCGCCGGCCACCGAGGCCGGCATGGCCGCCAGGTTGATGACCGGAATCATCAGCAGCAGGTTGGCGCCGGCGCCGAAGGCCCAGGCCTGAAGCGGGTGGCGTCGCAGCCAGGCGCGCTGCTGGCGTGACCACAACTGGTGGTTGCCCATGGGATAGTCCAGATACTGCAAGGCGAGAAACCAGAAGCCCAGCAGCAGCCAAAGGCCGGACCCCACCACGTTGACGCCGGGAATCACCATCAGCATCAGTACCGGCACCGCCCATTTGAGAAAGTGCAGCAGCTTTCCCAGCTCGCCCGTCACCGCGGGCACTAGCTCCGCCATGATGCCGCCAGGCGCGTCTGGTGGCAGCTTGCCGGTGAGTTTTTCTTCCACCCGCGCCGCAAGAATGCCGTTGAAAGGCGAGGCGATGAGGTTGGCGACGATGGTGAAGCCGTAAAAGACCAGCAGCAGGTAGGCGAGCACGAACAGCGGCCACAGCAGCCACTCCAGGTAGTGCCACCAGCTTCCCCTCGGCAGCGCCCAGTCGATGAACTGGCTGAAATAGTGGGCACCCAGCCAGGCGGTGAGGGCGAACACCAGGATATTCACCAACAGCGGCAGTAGTACATAGCGGCGCAAGCCGCTGGCGAAAACCAGCGACAATCCGCGCCAGGGCATGAGGAAGGTGTCGATTGCTCCAATCATATGGCAAGCAGCAGAATGGCGATGCCGAGCGCAAAACGATACCAGGCGAAAGGCGCCATGCCCATGCGTTCGATGTGACGCAGGAAAAAATGGACGGTGGTGATGGCGGCGACGAAAGAGAGCACCACCCCCAGCCCCAGGTCGCCCCAGGCCACGGGTTCGGTCGCGCCCACCAGATCCTTGCCCACCCAGATCACCGAGGCGAGGATGGTGGGCACCGCAAGCAAAAAGGAGAAACGCGCCGCCGCTTCACGGGAATAGCCCAGCATCAGCGCGGCGGTCATGGTGATGCCCGAGCGGGAGGTGCCGGGAATCAGCGCCAGCGCCTGGGCCAGGCCCACCAGAAAAGCGTCGCGCCAGCTCATCTTTTCCATTGAACGTTGGTGACGGAACCCTTTGTCCGCCCACCAGAGCACGGCGCCGAAGATTATGGTGGTGGCGGCGATCACCAGGGGCGCGCGCAACTGGTGCTCCACCAGGTCCTTGATCAGCACCCCCACCACCATCACCGGCAGGGTGGCGAGAATGATCTGCCAGCCGAGGCGGCTGTTTTCCGTGGCCTGGCCCGACGGGGCGAGGGAGGCGAACCAGTCGCGCAGCACCTCCCAGATCAGATGGCGGAAATAGAGCACCACCGCCAGCAGGGTGCCCAGGTGCACCGCCAGATCGAAGGCCAGCCCCTGGTCGCTGAAGCCGAGCACGTGGGGGGTGAGAATCAGGTGGGCCGAGCTGGAGATGGGCAGGAACTCGGTGAAGCCCTGCAGCAGCGCCAGGACGATGATCTGGATCAGGGACATGGAAGGTTCCGTTCCGGGAAAAGAGGTGAATGGTAACGGCTCAGGGCGTGAATTGGAAAAAGTCGATTGTTGGTTCCGGGCCCGCCTCCCAGGCGAGCGCCGCCTTGAAACCCGCCGCCGGCTCGAAGGAGAGGCTGCCACCGATGGGGGCGCGTCGGCCGAAAAGGCCGTTGCCGGAGCACTTCTGGCGTGCCTCCAGCAGGGTCCACTCCTCGAAGAAGCGCTCCTGAGTCGCTTCTTCCGGCAGCGTTTCCAGCTCCGCCGCCACCCCGGGACCGAACAGGCGCCAGGTGATGCGCTGGCGGTGGCTCACCGGACGGATCCTCTCCAGGTCCACCCCCACCGCCATCTGGCGGGCCACCGCCACCAGTGCCAGCTCGCCGGCGTGGCTGAGGTTGAATTCCAATGCCCGATCGGCAAGACAGGGCTTGCCGCCCGGCTGCGCCTGGAACCGCAGCGATTCGGGTGGCGCTCCGAGGTAGCGCGACAGCACCAGCCGCAGGCCGGCATGGGCGTTGCGCCAGCGGTGCCCGCGTCCGCCCAGGCGCGCCAGCCGGCGCTGCTGCTCCGTCGAGAGCAGGGCGGCTGGCAGGTCCAGCCGGTCCAGCGGC
>JALVUB010000123.1 GCA_027023915.1 Sedimenticola sp. | reverse complement strand
ATTCTGGAGCTGATCCACGCCCTTCAGGAACACCTGCTGTTGGGCACCCTGCTCACCGCCCTGGTGGTATGGCTCTTTCTCAAGAACCTGCGCGCCACTGCGATCATCGCCCTGGCCATTCCCGTTTCCCTGCTGGGCGCGGTGCTGGTGATGTATCTCTTCGGCTACACCTTCGACACCATGACCCTGCTGGGACTGCTGATCCTCATCGGCATCGTGGTGGACGACGCCATCGTGGTACTGGAGAACATCCACCACCACCGCGAAAAGATCGAGCCCGACCCCCGGCGCGCCGCCCTCGCCGGCAGCCAGGAGGTGGTGTTCGCGGTGCTGGCTTCCACCTTCACCCTGGTCTCCATCTTCGCGCCGGTGATCTTCATGCAGGGGATCATCGGCAGCTTCTTCCGCTCCTTCGCGGTGGTCATCACCTTCGGCGTGCTGGTGTCGCTGTTCGTCTCCCTCACCCTCACCCCCATGCTCTGCTCGCGCCATCTGCGGGTGGCCACCCGGCACGGCCTCCTCTACCGTCTGCTGGAAGGAGCCTTCCGTGCCCTGGAACAGGGCTACCGCCGGCTGTTGCGCGGCGCCCTCGACCACCGCTGGCTGGTGGTGGCGCTCTCCCTGGCGGCGGTCTTGCCCAGCGGCCACTTTCTCGGCCAGCTCGGCAAGGGCTTCCTGCCGGAAGAGGACGAAGGGCGCTTTCTCATCACCTTCAAGACGCCCCTCGGCGCCACCCTGGACTACACCGACGACCGGGTGGCCCGGATCGAGAAGATTTTGCAGCGCCACGCGGAGATCGACGGCTGGCTCACCACCATCGGCACCGGCGAGACCGGGCGCGTCAACCGCGGCGAGATCTTCGTGCGTCTCAAGCCCCGCGACCAGCGCAGCCTGCACATGTACCGCGTCATCGACCGCCTGCGCGGGGAGCTGGCCGCCATTCCCGGCATCGAGGCCTTCCCTTCCCCGGTGCCGCCCCTGGGCGGCCAGCGCGGCGAGCCCTTGCAGTTCGTGCTGCTGGGGCCCGACATGGCCGGCGTGGCCCACTGGAGCCATCGCCTGCTGGAACGGCTGCAGCGGCATCCCGAGCTGGGCAACGTCGATCTCGACCTGCAACTGGAACTGCCCCAGCTCCGCCTGGAGGTGGACCGCGCCCGCGCCCACGACCTGGGCCTCTCCACCCACGACATCGCCCTGGCGGTGAACGTGCTGGCCGGCGGCGTGGACCTGGCCAAGTACAACGACCAGCCCGGCGACGGCGAACGCTACGAGATTCGCCTCAAGGCGAAGGGGGGCAGCTTCCGCAATCCCGGTGACCTGCGCCGCATCTTCCTGCGCGCCGCCGACGGCAGCCTGGTGAGGCTGGACACCGTGGCCGGGGTGAAGGAGATCCTCGGCCCGGCGGTGGTCACCCGCTTCGACCTGCGCTACTCGGGCGACTTCTTCAGCACTCCCACTATCTCCGAAGGGGACGCCGCCGAAATCGTCCAGCGCGAGGCCAGGGCCCTGCTGCCGCCGGGCTACCAGGTGAAGATGATCGGCCGCGCCGAGGAGTTCCAGAAGACCGGCCGCTACATGCTGTTCGCCTTCGTCTCCGCCATAGTGTTGGTTTACATGGTCCTCGCCAGCCAGTTTGACGCCTTTCTCCAGCCCCTGGTGGTGATGGTGGCCCAGCCCCTGGCGGTGGTGGGCGGGCTGGCCGGCCTGTGGCTGTCAGGCATGACCCTCAACATCTTCTCCATGATGGGACTGGTGCTGCTCATGGGGCTGGTGGCCAAGAACGCCATCCTGCTCATCGACCTCACCAACCGGCTGCGCGCCGGCGGCAAGGGCATCCGCGAGGCTCTGCTGGAGGCCTGCCCCCGCCGCCTGCGGCCGGTGCTGATGACCTCCCTGACGGTGATCGTGGTGATGCTGCCGCCGGGCTACCAGGTGAAGATGATCGGCCGCGCCGAGGAGTTCCAGAAGACCGGCCGCTACATGCTGTTCGCCTTCGTCTCCGC
>JALVUB010000122.1 GCA_027023915.1 Sedimenticola sp. | reverse complement strand
CCTCAACACCGACTAACCCCAATCGCAAACCAACTGACACAATTTCGCAAACCAAGCGACGCGCTACATGCCATCCTGGCAATTTTTTCCACACAAATCGAAAACGTGGTTTGCGATTTGCTTCATTTTCAATCACTTTCGTGGTTGAAAATGGCGGGACTTCACTATCCTGCGCGGGCATCTCGAATTTTTCTAGGTGTCCATTTTCACAGAAGTTGTGAGTGCATGCCCTTGTACGGGGCTTCTGGTTGACTCCTTGTCCGGCAAAATCAATGGCGCCGCCCCATTGAGTTTGTGGAGCAGCCGCAGCGTTTGCGGGTGTGGATACGCTGATAAAGCCATAGAAGGCTTTTATCGGGACTTTTCAGGGGTATTTTTGGAGGACGTTTCTGATTTCACAGATTGTCCAGATACCACTGAGCCGCCTCCACCAGCCCCTGAGACAATGAATGAGAAGGCTCATAGCCCAATAACCGTCCTGCCTTGCTGATGTCGGCCAGTGAATGGCGCACATCGCCAGGGCGGAAGTCCCGATATTCCGGCTCCACGGAAGCTGCTTCGGGATGACGGGCGGCAACCTGTTCCCGTATCAGTCGGAACAATTCATTCAGGCTGGTGCGTTCGCCGTAAGCGATGTTGTAAACCTGATTGGCGGCTTCATCGGGCGCGGTGGCCGCCAGCAGGTTGGCCTGGACGCAGTTGTCGATATAGCAGAAGTCGCGGCTGGTCTCACCGTCACCGTTGATATAGACCGTCTTTCCCCGGATCAGGCCGCCGAACCATTTTGGAATTACCGCTGCATAGGCGCCGTTGGGGTCCTGCCGCCTCCCGAAGATGTTGAAATAGCGCAGGCCGATGGCCCGGAAGCCGTAGCCGCGGGCGAAAACGCCGGCGTACAGTTCGTTCACCAGCTTGGTGACCGCGTAAGGGGAGAGGGGGTTGCCGATGCGCTCCTCCACCTTGGGCAGGTCGGGGTGGTCGCCGTAGGTGGAGCTGGAGGCGGCATAGACGAAGCGCTTTACCCCGGCGTCCCGCGCCGCCACCAGCATGTTGAGAAAACCGTCGATGTTGGCGGCGTTGGTGGTTTGTGGGTCTTCCAGGGACCGCGGCACCGAGCCCAGCGCCGCCTGGTGGAGCACGTAATCGACCCCCTCGCAGGCGCGGGCGCAGTCGGTCGGCTGGCGGATGTCGCCATCGATGAAGCGGAAGCGCGCCCAGCGTTCCGGTCCTACCAGCCGCTCCACCTCGTCGAGATTGCGGCGGTGGCCGGTGGCGAAGTTGTCCAGCCCCACCACCTGCTGGTCCAGTTCCAGCAGAGCTTGTAGCAGGTTGGAGCCGATGAACCCCGCCACCCCGGTCACCAGCCAAGTGGCCGGCTCCGAACGCAGTTGTGCCTTGATCTCTTCGTAGCGGCTCATGTCACAGTCGCCAGAAGTTGACGTTTTCGGGTATCTGGTCGCGGTCGAGCATGGACTTCACGTCGATGAGGCAGCCGTTTTCACCCAGCATGGCGAGATAGTCGGCCACAGGCTTCTCCCGGAACTGGGCGTGGGGGACGGCGATGATGAGGGCATCGAGGTCACGGTACTTTTCCAGCGGCGTCATCTGCATGCCAACGTATGCCTCCGCCTCGGCCTGGTCGGCCACCGGGTCGAAGACCATGGGGGTGACCCCGTACTCGCCCAGCTCTGCGATGATGTCCACCACCTTGGAGTTGCGCAGGTCGGGACAATCCTCCTTGAAGGTGAGCCCCAGGATGCCCACCCGCGCCTCGGTGGCGTTGTGGTTGTTCGAGAGCATCAGCTTCATGGTCTTCTCGGCCACGAACTTGCCCATGCTGTCATTGATGCGTCGGCCGGCGAGGATCACTTGGGGGTTGTAACCCACCGCCTCGGCCTTGTGGGTGAGGTAGTAGGGGTCCACGCCGATGCAGTGGCCGCCCACCAGCCCCGGCCGGAAGGGAAGGAAGTTCCACTTGGAGCCGGCCGCCTCCAGCACGTTGAGGGTGTCGATGCCGAGGCGGTCGAAGATGATGGCCAGCTCATTGATGAGGGCGATGTTGAGATCGCGCTGGGTGTTCTCGATCACCTTGGCCGCCTCGGCCTCCTTGATGGAGGCGGCGCGGAAGACGCCCGCCTCGATGATCGACTCGTAAAGCGCCGCCACCCGTTCCAGGCACGCTTCGTCGTCGCCGGAGACCACCTTCACGATGCGGGTGAGGGTGTGCACCTTGTCGCCGGGGTTGATGCGCTCGGGCGAGTATCCCACGTGGAAGCCCTGCTTCCACTTCATTCCCGACTCCCGTTCCAGGATAGGCACGCAGATCTCCTCGGTGAGACCGGGATAGACGGTGGACTCGAAGACCACGGTGGCGCCTTGTTTCAGCACCGAGCCTGCGGTATGGGTGGCGCCCTTGAGGGGCGTGAGGTCGGGCTGGTTGGCCTCGTCGATGGGAGTGGGCACCGCCACGATGAGGTAATCGGCCTCGCGCAGCGCCTCCTTGTCGGTGGTGAACTCCAGCCGGGTGGAGGCGGCGAACCCCTCGTTGCCCACCTCGCCGGTGGGATCGTAGCCCTGGCGGTAGCAGGCGATCACCTCCTCCTTCAGGTCCAGGCCGATGGTGCGATACTTCTTGCCGAACTCGATGGCCAGCGGCAGGCCCACGTAGCCCAGACCGATGACGCCGATGACGGTGTTGGCGGGGTCCGGTTTGTTCATCGTGTTTCCCTTGCTTCGCCCAAAGTCGCTTATTATACCGGAGGATGGTAGGGGGAAGGGGCCCCCAGTTTTGCACGGCATCAGATTCAGATAAGTCGTTCCGGCGCGGGGACGTGTCGTCTGCGTTTGTCCAAAAAAACATGAAGAAGGTTTTTTCCCTCTGTCTCTGGATGCTGATGGCATCCGCCTGGAGCGGCGAGCCGCCGGAGATCCGCATCGGCGTGCTCAGCCACCGGGGGGACGAGGCCACCTTGCGCAACTGGTCGCCCACCGCCGACTACCTCAGCCGCGAGATTCCCGAATACCACTTCACCATCGTGCCCCTCGATTTCGACGAGATCGAGCCGGCGGTGAAGAACCAGGCGGTGGAGTTCTTGCTGGTCAACCCCGGCATCTATGTCAACATGGAGGTGCGTTACCGCATTACCCGCATCGCCACCCTCAACAATCTTCTGGACGACCGCCCCTGGAACATCTTCGGCGGCGTCATCTTCACCCGCGCCGACCGCGATGACATCCGCACTCTGGAGGACGTGCGAGGCAAGCGCTTCATGGCGGTTGACCGCACCTCCCTGGGGGGGTTCCAGATGGCCTGGCAGACCCTCAAGGCGCATGGCATCGACATCCACGGGGATACGCGGAGCCTCGCCTTTGGCGGCACCCACGACGCCGTGGTGCGCGCCGTGCTGGCGGGCGAGGCCGACGTGGGTACGGTGCGCACCGGCATCCTCGAAGCCATGAGCCTGGACGAAGGCTCTCCCCTGGAGAAGGTGCGCATTCTGGGCGACCTGAGGAGCGACAAATACCCCTTCCACCACAGTACCCAGCTCTATCCCGAGTGGCCCTTCAGCAAGCTGCCCCACACGCCCACCCGCCTGGCCCGGCGGGTGGCCATCGCCCTGTTGCGCATGTCGCCCCTGGAGCCGGCGGCCCAGTGGGGCGACTATGCCGGCTGGACCATCCCGTTGGAATACCAGCCGGTTCACGACCTCCTCGAATCATTGCATCTGCCCCCTTACGACCGGCCCGAACGCTTCACCCTGGTGGACGCAGCGCGCAAATACTGGTATTGGCTGGTGACGGTGCTGGCCTTTTTGGTCGCCCTGGCGGCCATGTCGGCCTGGGTGGTAAGGCTCAATCTCGCCCTGGAACGTTCTCGCCGCCTGCTGGAGCGGCAGCACAATCTGATTCTCGACTCGGTGGCGGACGGCATCTACGGGGTGGACCTTCAAGGCAACGCCACATTTTTCAACAAGGCGGCGGAAGAAATCACCGGTTGGAAGGCGAAGGATCTGATCGGCTACAACCAGCACGAACGACTACACCATACCCGCATGGACGGCTCGCCTCACCCGCCTCAGGATTGCCCGGTCTATCAGACCTTTCGCGATGGCGAGGCCCGCTATGTACGCGAGGATCTTTTCTGGCGCAAGGACGGCTCCAGCTTTCCGGTGGAGTACAGCAGCACGCCGCTGCGCGACGAGAAAGGGGAGATCGTCGGCAGCGTGGTGGTGTTCCGCGACATCAGCGCGCGCAAGCAGGCCGAGGAGGAGGCCCGCCGTCACCAGGCCGAGCTGGCTCACATGGCCCGGCTGAGCACAATGGGAGAGATGGCTTCCGGCATGGCGCACGAACTCAACCAGCCGCTCACCGCCATCGCCACCAACGCCGATGCTTGTATCCGTTTGCTGGAGAGCGGTCCGGAGGCCCGTGAGCGCATCTTCGATGCTCTTGAATCCATCGGCGCCCAGGCCCGCAGGGCCGGCGGCATTATCCAGCAGTTGCGTCAGTTCGTGCGCAAGGAGGCTCCCGAGCCGACCCTGGTGGATCTCAATCAACTGGTTGACGAGGTGCTCTCGCTGGTGCGGCCAGAGCTGGTCAAGGCGGGCATCACCGTTGTGCGCTGCTTCGAACCCAACCTGGCGCGGGTTTCCGCCCAGCGTATCCAGATCGACCAGGTGCTCCTTAACCTCATTCTTAACGCCATAGAGGCGATGAGCGATGACAGGATTTCCGTGCGCCGGCTCACCTTGCGCACCGCCAACGCGGGTGAGAACGCTGTCATGGTATCGGTGGAAGACACGGGGCCTGGTTTGCCGCCCGAGATCCGCGACAAACTGTTCACTCCTTTTGTTACCAGCAAGCCTCAAGGCATGGGGTTGGGGCTTTCCATAAGTCAGGGGATCATCCAGGCGCACAAGGGAAATCTCTATTATGATGACGCCGCGCAGGGGGCCTGCTTCCGTTTTGTTTTGCCGTTGAGCTCATGAAAGAAACCACGATTTTTATCGTTGATGACGACCTACAGGTGCGCGAGGCGGTGGCGCTGCTGATGGAGTCGGTGGGATTGCCGGCAGAAACTTTTGGGTCCGCGGATGAATTTCTGCAACAGTTTGATCCCGAGCGGCCCGGCTGCCTGATTTTGGACGTCCGCATGCCAGGGATGAGTGGTTTGGAGCTCCAGGCGCGGCTTGCCGCCGAGGAGATCCATCCTCCCATCGTCATCATCACCGGTCACGGCGATGTACCCATGGCGGTGCGTGCCGTTCAGGCCGGGGCCGTGGACTTTATCGAAAAACCCTTTAACGATCAGGCGCTCCTCGACAGCGTCCACAAGGCGCTGGAGCTGGACGCCCGCCGTCGGGGACAGGCGCGTGAGCTGGCCGACATTCGTCGGCGGCTCGACCGGCTCACTCCCCGCGAACGGCAAGTGATGGATCTGGTGGTGGCCGGACTGCGCAACAAAGTCATTGCCGCCGAGCTTGGGGTGAGCCAGTCCACCGTTGAGGCTCACCGCGCGCGGGTGATGGAGAAGGCCGGAGCGCGCACGCTTTCAGATCTGATGCGCATGGTGCTCGCTCTCGAGCTTCAGGACGGTTAGGGAACCCCCGATAAAAGCCTCCCACGGCTTTATCGAGCCGCTGCGCCGCGAACCGTGTTTTCGGCATGGCGACTGTCATTTAGAGCATCCTTGGGGAAAACCCCAATACGATTTCCAGAATCTGCCAATTTTCCCCTTCTCCGGCGTGGGCCATACTCCTTCTCGATCCGGGCGTAATCGATAACAAGAGCAAGCCTGGATCGGTTTCGAGACCGTGTTCATCGCCCCGTCGCGTGCGGGGCGCCATTCATAGTCCCTGGAGGATGTAATGAAGATCAAAAACCTCAGGATCACCACGGCGGGGGCCGTGCTCTTGGCCGCGGGGCTGGTGCTTGCCGCCCAGGCTTCCGCATCCCAGAGTGCCCTTGCCAAGGGAAAGAAACTTGCTTTCGATCGCAAGAAAGGCAACTGCCTCGCTTGTCACCAGATTGAAGGGGGAACCCAGGCCGGCAACATAGGGCCACCGTTGATGAATATGAAACAGCGGTTCCCGAACAAGGCAAAACTGCGTGCGCAGATCTGGGATGCGCGCAAGAGGAACCCGCATACCATCATGCCGCCTTTCGGGCCGCACCGGATCCTCTCCGACAAGGAGATCGACCTGGTCACCGATTTCATCTACAACCTTTGAACCACCGGACGATAAAGGAGAAAGAACATGAAAAAGATCGCAACTTTGTTGCTTTCAGCCGGTCTGGTGGCGATGTCGGCCCAGGCCGTGCCCTCTCCACAAGAGGATCTCAAGCACTTTCGTGACTATTTCCAGCGCAAGTTTCCAGGCCTGAAGCTGGATGAGCTGCGCAATGGCATCAACGCGCTGGATGAAAACCACCGCATGCAGTGGGAGGCGATGGAGGAGTTCCCGCCCTACGAAGAGTTTGTCGACAAGGGCAAGGCGCTTTGGGAAAAGCCGTTCAAGAACGGAAAAAGCTTTGCCGACTGCTTTGGCAAGGATCCTTCCAAGGTGCGGGTCAAATATCCCCAATGGGATGCCAAGAAAAAGCGTGTGGTCACCCTGGAGCTGGCCATCAACGAATGCCGCAAGGCCAATGGTGAAAAACCCTTCAAGTGGAAGAAAGGACCCATCGCCTGGGTCAGTGCCTATCTGGGATACATGGCGCGGGGACAGAAGATTCATGTGGTTATTCCCAACGATCCCGATGCCCTCAAGGCCTATGAGCACGGCAAGCACTTCTTTTACGCCAAGCGGGGGCAGCTCAACCTCTCCTGCGCCGACTGTCACGTGAAATACGCCGGTCGGCGGATTCGCGGCAACCTGCTCAGTCCGGCGTTGGGGCATGTCACCCATTTCCCGGTCTTCCGCGGCAAGTGGGCCAACAAGAGCAAGGACGGCGACGGTCTGGGCACCCTGCATCGTCGTTATGGTGGTTGCAACAAGCAGCAACGGGCACGGCCTTTCAAAGCGCAGAGCAAGGTCTATCGTGACCTGGAGTTCTTCCATCAGTACATGTCCAACGGCATGACCATCAACGCACCCAGCTACCGCGAGTAAAGGGAGGAGAGCCAATGAAGAAGAGAACTATCCTGACCATCGGTCTTGCCGCCCTGCTGACCGCGGGATTCGGGTCCGCGCAGGCCGGGCACTCCAGCAAGCTGAAGGCGGCCTACGAAAAAGAGCTGGCCCATGCCAAGGCGCTGGTGGAAAAGGCGGCTTCCGTGGAAGGCGAATGGCGCGACATTCGCTGGAAGAAGTCCAAGAAAAAATTTCTGCCCAGCGCCATTGCGGCCGCCAAGGCAGGCGATTACAAAAAGGCGATGAAGCTGTTAAAAATCGTGGAGTTTCAGGCCGAGATGGGCTACAAGCAGGCGATGGCCCAGAAGAACGCCGGGCCGCAGAACTATGGTTTTTAACATCGCCCAGTCAGACAATTAATAGCAGGAGATCATTACCGATGAAATTCGATACCAAACGCCGCGTATTCCTCAAGGGCTCCGTGGCTGCCACCTCAGTGGGCGTCGCTCTTGGCGCGGGGCTGTTGACGCCCGGCGCCGTGCTGGCCGCCTGGAATAAGAGCGCCTTCGAAGCCAAGGCCATCGACAAGGCCATCGGTGCCGCGGCCGGCAGTCCCACCACGACGCCTTCCGACAAGATCACCATCAAGGCGCCGGATATCGCTGAAAACGGCGCCGTGGTGCCGGTTTCCATAAAAGCAGGTCTTGATGGAGTGACTTCCATCGCGCTGCTGGTGGAGAAAAACGCCAACCCCTTGTCGGCTATTTTCCATCTGCCCGAAGGGACGCTGCCGGAAGTTTCCACCCGGGTGAAGATGGGCAAGACCAGTGACGTGATTGCCGTGGTCAAGGCGGGCGGCAAGCTCTATTCCGCGCGCAAGGGCGTAAAGGTCACCATCGGCGGCTGCGGCGGCTGACAACAGACAAGAGGTATCAAGAAAATGAGCAAGTCAATCAAGATTCGCGCCAAGGCAAAAAACGGCATCACCACGGTGAAGTCGCTCATCAGCCACCCGATGGAGACCGGTTTCCGCAAAAACAAAAAGACCGGCAAGCTGATTCCGGCTCACTTCATTCAGGAAGTGGTCTGCAAGCACAACGGCAAGGTGGTGCTCAATTGTGAGTGGGGCGCCTCCATCTCCAAGAACCCCTATCTGGCATTCAAGTTCAAGGGGGGTAAGAAAGGGGACACCATCGAGCTGAGCTGGAAAGACAACAAGGGTCAGAGCGACTCAATCAGCACCAAAGTGCGCTGATGATTCCCGGGCGTCCGCGGCGGGCTGTGCCGCGGGCGCTGTTTTTGCCGTCTTGATCCAAACCGGATTGCCAATATGAATTTGTCCAGACGAGAGTTTCTCCGGCTGATGGGGTTGGCCGGAGCCGCCGGCCTGTTGCCCGCGTCCGCTTTTTCCGCCGCGCGCAAGCCGTCGGATCTCTATGAGATTCCCAAGTTTGGGAATCTCACCCTGCTGCACATGACCGACTGTCATGCGCAGCTCAACCCCATCTATTTCCGTGAGCCCAGCGTCAACCTTGGAATCGGACAGGCCAAGGGCAAGCCGCCCCATCTGGTGGGCAAGCGGTTTCTTGATTTTT
>JALVUB010000121.1 GCA_027023915.1 Sedimenticola sp. | reverse complement strand
GGCATTGGGTCAGTGAGTCACATAATCACTGACCCAATGCCCGCCCGGGTAGTCGTAATACAGCGGCACCTTCACGGTCACGTCATACGCCTTGCCGCTGCCCTGGTCCAGCCCGGCGTCGTCCCACACCTGGTTCAGCTTGTCCTTGTAGAGCTGGAGGTACACTTCCTTGGGCAGCACATGGCGCCCCTCATCCCAATCGACATGCCAAACCACCTTGGGACGGTTGAATCGGATGTCGCCCGGATGGGCCTTGAGGTGCGCCTGCATGTCGCTGGGCAGATCGCCCTTGATGGCGCGGCCGGCGCAGCCGGTGAGCAGCGCCAGGGCGCCCAGGGCCAGCAGGAAAGTGAGTTTTTGCATCGCTTTCATTTTTGGCTCTTCTCTTTCGTCTGTTTTTCCAATGCCTTCACCGGTTTGCGGAAGGCGTCCATGCGGGAACGACACCCTTCCCTGGCCTTGCGGCTCCAGCTCACCACATAATCGACACCACTGGCCAGGGTGGTGAAGGCCACGGCCATGACCATGACCTGGAGCACGCCGCCGGACACGCCGCCGAAACCACGGTCATAAACCACCAGCAGCGCCAGCAGGATCTGCAACGCGGTGTTGATCTTGCTGATGAAGCTCGGCTCGGCGTCCAACCGCGCCACGGTGAGGTGATAGGCCAGCGCGCCGCCCACGATCACCAGATCGCGCAAAATCACCAACGCCACCAGCCATTGCGGCAAGACGCCAAGCCAGCCCAGGCAGAGATAGACAGAGACCAGCAGTATCTTGTCCGCCAGCGGATCGAGAATGCCGCCCAGGTGGGAACGCCAGTTGAACTGCCGCGCCAGAAAACCGTCCAGGGCGTCGGAAAGACCCGCCACCAGAAAGAGCAGCATGGCGCCGCGATAGCTCCCGTGCAGCAGCAGCCAAACGATGGGCGCAACCAACAGGATGCGCAGCACGCTGATGAGATTGGGAATGTCCTTAGACCCCATCTGTTATACCTGGTGCTCGATAATGGCGGTCGCCTAGCGGAGCTCGTAACTCAGGGTTTCCATCCCGGCGGTTTCTTTACCATCATCCGGGATGTCCACAACGGGCTTCAGTTCAGGCGAAAGCGCCAACTGGGCGGCAAGGGCCTCTTTCCCCCCCAGCGCACGCACGCGGAACACCAGGCTGTCTGACTCCGCCTTTGCGAGGGAGAGGTCGGTCACCAGATCCAGGCCGCCGAGCAGGCTTTGCAACAGGGCATAGTCACTCAGGCCTCGCACCCCGACAAAGCGAACCCGCACCAGTTCCCGCGAGGCCTTGCCCGGCGCTGGAAGCAGCCGCTGCGCCAGCAGATCGACGCTCTTGTTGACTCCCTTGTGGATCAGGTCGGCGACCGTGTCCGCGCCGTTTTCCCACTCCTGTCCACCCTCGGGGAGCATCAGCGTCCAATGCCCCTTCCAATTGCCGTCGGTACCGCTCAGCCGGATCACCAGAGGCAACGCCCGACCATAACGGGCGGAAGCCGCCTTCACCTTCTCCTGGTCGCCTATCCACAAATCGGCGGCACTCAGGGCATTACGGTCTTCCAGGTCCATCAGCGGCACCACCAGCGCCAGGCCGCGCGACTTGGCAGCCTTGCCCAAGGCGGTGAAAAGAGCGCCATCTCGATCTGGATCGGCCAGCCGTCGGCTCTTGCCCTCCTCTATCACAACCCAGGGCAACAGATCCGGCCTTCCCTGTTCCCAGATCAACAGCCCCAGTTCGTCAAGATCCCGTTCCACCACGGCTCGGTCGAAACGGACCCACAACAACCGCCGGTTGCCGGTTGTTTCATCACCTTCCCCGGTGGTGGCTGACGCCTGGCGGTAACGAAATTCCCGGGCCTGATCTTCCGCGTGTTTCAACAACGAGGCCAGACGTCCGTCCATGCCGCTCAGGCGGTGTCCCGAAGCCTTCACCAGCACTTTGCGCAAAGCTTCCGCCATGGCCGCCTTGCGCGCCTGGGGTGTGTCATCCGCTATTG
>JALVUB010000120.1 GCA_027023915.1 Sedimenticola sp. | reverse complement strand
GGTGAGCTTCTTCAGCTCGTCCAGGTTGTCCACCACGAAGGTGGTGGAGCCGCCGCGCAGGGCCGCCTTGATCTGGTCCACCTTCTTCACCGGATGGGTGTGAATGGTCTTGCGCCCGCTGATGCGCAGCGCCCGCAGCAGCTCCAGTTCCCCCTCGGAGGCGACGTCGAAGTGGCACCCCAGTTCCGCCAGTGTCTCCACCACCGCGGGATGGGGAAAGGCCTTGATGGCGTAGTAGAGAGAGACGTCGGGCAACTGGCGCCGCAGCGACTGGTACTGCCGGCGCAGCGCGTCGCGGCTCACCACCAGCAGGGGCGAGCCGTGGCGGGCCACCAGGTCGCGGTAGAAGGCCGCTTCTTCCGGGGTGGCGCCGTAGCGGACGGGGCGGCTCACTGGATGGCGTCCAGCACGTAGCGGGGCAGGGCGAAGGAGGCGACGTGGATCTCGGGGGTGTAGTAGCGGGTGGTGAAGCCGGCTTCCGCCAGCCGCCCGGCCAGGGTCTCCACCGGCACCTGGCGCAGGGCGGGGTCGTTGCTGCCCCAGCCGAAGGTCATGATGCCGCCGTGGTAGGTGGGCACCGCGGCGGCGTAGAAGGTCTGGTCCCTGAAGTGGCGCCCCATGCGCTCGCGGGTGTCGCGCACCTCGTCGAGCTGGAAGAAGGGCACGCCGTTCTGGGTGGTCATCACCCCGTCGGGCCTTAGGATGCGGCGGCACTCGCGGTAGAAGTCGTCGCTGAAGAGCACCTCGCCGGGGCCGATGGGGTCGGTGCTGTCGGAGATGATGACATCGAAGCGCTCCGCCTCGCACGCCTTCACAAAGGCCATGCCGTCGGAGATCACCAGCTCCAGGCGAGGGTCCTCGAAGGCGCCGGCGGAGTGGTTGGGCAGATATTCCTTTGCCAGCTCGATCACCTGGCGGTCGATCTCCACCATAACGATGCGCTCCACCCCCGGGTGGCGGCACACCTCGCGCAGCATGGCGCCGTCGCCACCGCCGATGATGAGCACCTCGCGCGCCCCGCCGTGGGCCAGCAGGGGAACGTGGGCCATCATCTCGTGGTAGATGAACTCGTCCCGCTCGGTGGTCTGCACGATGCCGTCCAGGGTCATCACCCGGCCCAGGAAGGCGTTGTGGAAGATCATCAGGTGCTGGTGCTCGGTCTTGCTCTCGTAGTAGAGCTTGTCGATGCGGAAGCACTGGGAGACGGAGTCGTAGAGGGTCTCCTCGAAAACTTTCATCGTCTTCACGCCTCGCGCACGATGCCGCGCATCAGGTCCTTGATCTCCATGCGGCCGGGCGTGAATGCCCGCTTGAAGACGGGGATGGCCATCTCCGGCCGGGCGTCACCGCACATGAAGATGTCCAGCGCGGCGAAGTTGCGTTCCGGCCAGGTATGGACGCTGATGTGGGACTCGGCCAGCACAGCCACGCCGGAGATGCCGCCGCTGGGGGTGAAGTGGTGCAGATGGATGTGCAGCAGGGTGGCGCCGGCCACTCTCACCGCTTCGCGCATCACCTGCTCCATGTGTTCCAGGTCGTCCAGGCGGCGTGCCTCCCACAGGTCGATGATGAGGTGGCTGCCGGCGAAGGTGACCCCGTCTCGTTGGATGAAATGGTCAAGCGGTTCACTCTCAACCACTCGGTTGGCGGCGAGATCCGGCATGGGGACGACCCCTTCGAACGCTTCCACGCTGGTCTGCTCCAATGAAGTCACCCTCATAAAAGTAGACACGAGAAAAGCCGCCGGCACCAGGTAACCGGCCAAGAGCGGGAATTTTATTCAGAATTGTGTTTTTGGCAAATGTTTATTTGGATCTGCCGGTCGTGGCCTGTCGGCTGCTTGGATAAGGGCATGATATTTCAATATAAAACAACCGCTTGTGCTGTGTTGCCTGGTTATCTGAACAGGGTTTCGGCCAAACGGCGCACCTGTTCCCTTTTGGCGGGCAGGTCGCTTTTGAGGGCTGTCAGATCTTGGGGAGAGAGCGCCAGGGCCGCCAGGCGCGGATCATCCAGATCCGGTTGGGCTTCTTCATCTTCTTCCTCCTTTTCCAGCAGTCCGGCGACACCCACCACCGCCGCGGCGATCCAGTGTTGTCCCTGGTAGTCAGGGTTCTGATGGTGGAGAAGCGCCGTCACCAGCACTCTGGGAAACTTCCAGGCCTGGGCCAGCAGTGCGCTGGCCTCGATGTACCCGATGCCGCATTCGGCCTCCAGCAACTGGTCTGTGGATTTTTCTTCCTGTTTTCCCGCCGCTGACAGCGCCTTGTTGGTTTCCTCCGGCATCCAGGTTGCCAGCCACAGCAGCCCCAGGTTGTGCAGCAGCCCCGCGGTGCGCGCGGTTTGCGGTTCCAGGGCATGGGCCGGAGGCAGACGCCAGACCACCAGGGTGCTCAATTCCGCCATCAGAAAGGCTCTGTTCCAGAACCGGAGTGGGTCGAAAGCGGGGCAGGTGCGGGGATTGAAAACATTGGCGATGCTCAAGGCCACGCTGACGCTGCGAACCACCAGCAGCCCCAGCCGGCGGCAGGCCATGTCCAGGGAGGTGACCTCGACGGCGGGAGAGGACCAGCTCGAGTTGGCCAGGGCGATGAGGCGGGCCGCCACCGGCGGGAATTTTTCCACCACGGCGGTGACTTCGTCGAAGGAGACCCCTTCCTTGTACATTACGTCCAACAGCTCGGCGGTGGCCGGCGGCAGCACGGGCAGGGAACTGGAGGCCATCCTGGTTTCCAGTTCAGCGCGGCGGCGGTATTTCTCCAGAGGGATCATGACGCCGCTCCCGGCCCCATGGGCAAGTTGCTTGAGCGCGAGTTCCCCAGGATGGTAGTGAAGTCCTTGTCGAGAATGGGGGGAATCTGATCCGCGGGCAGGGGACGGCTGAAAAGATAGCCTTGCACGATGTCGCACCCCAGGCCGGTGAGGATCTGCACCTCCTCTTCCCGCTCGACCCCTTCGGCCACCACGTGCAGCCCCAATGCCTTGGCCAGGCCGATGATTGTGCCCACCAGGGTGGCCGACTGGGGATCTTCCACCATGCCCCGGATAAAGAGCTGATCCACCTTGAGGCAGTCGATGGGAAGCTGTTTCAAAGAGGCCAGGGATGAGTATCCGGTGCCGAAATCATCTATCGCCACCCGCACCCCCAGCTCCTTGAGCCGCTTGAAGTTTTCCATGTTTTCGGGCTCTGTCTGCACCACCCCCTCGGTGACTTCCAGTTCCAGATTGGCGGCGCCGCAACCAGAGGTGTCCAGCGCGTCGCGTACCTGATCGAAGATGGCGGGATCACGAAAGTGAATGGGAGAGATATTGACCGCCACATTGAGGGAGGGGTGTCCGGCTTCCATCCACTGACGGGATTGCCGGCAGGCGGTGTGGAGCACCCACTCACCCAGAGCCTGGATCAAGCCGATGCGCTCGGCAACAGGGATGAAGTCAGCGGGAGAGACCAGCCCCTTGGTTGGGTGGTTCCATCGTATCAACGCTTCCACGCCATAGATCCGGCCTGTGGTAAGCGAGATCTGCGGCTGGTAGTAGAGTTCGAGCTGATCGCTGCCCACCGCCTCTCGCAGCTGGTGTTCCAGTTCCAGTCGTTTTTTGGCATGAACAGTCAGCTCCGGCTGGTAGAAAGCATAGCGGTGGCGGCCTTCCCGCTTGGCGGCATACATGGCGCTGTCGGCTGCTTTCAGCAGCGTTTGGGTGTCGGTTCCGTCTCCCGGAAAATTGGCGATGCCGATGCTGATGCGCGGGTTGAAGGTCTGGCTGCCGAGCTGGATGGGCTTGTTCACCTCTTCCAGACATCGGGAAGCCACCTTGGCGGCATAATGGGTGGAGGCGTTGTCCACCAGGATGCAGAACTCGTCACCCCCCAGGCGGGCGGCAAAGTCGGTTTTGCGAAGAACCCGGGTGATGCGTTCGGCCACTTTCTGCAGCAACTGGTCGCCCACATCGTGGCCCAGAGTGTCGTTGATGTATTTGAAAGAGTCGAGATCCAGATAGAGGATGGAAAACTTTTCACCGTGGCGGCTGGCGATGGCGATGGTGTCTTCCAGGTGGCGCATCAGATAGGAACGGCTCGCCAGGCCGGTGAGTTCATCGGAATAGGCCAGCTTGCGGATGCGTTGCTCCGACTCGTATTGACGGGTGACATCCTGGACAGTGCCCAGCAGAACGCCGGGAGAGGTGAGAGTCAACTCCTGATGGATATGCAACTGGTGTCCGTTGACGGTGGTGATGCGGTAATCCAGTGGTTTGAGTACCCCCTTGTCCAGGGCGTTTCGAATGTCCTGACGAAGCTGGTTGCGGTCTTCGTCGTCCACCAGGGAGAGGAAATCGTCCAGGGTGTGGTTTTCATCCGCCGGCAGCTCGCAGATCCGGGCGAGCTGTTCCGAGATCTCAAAGCGGTTGCGTGACGGCTCCCACCGCCAGTGCCCCAGTCGCGCCAGTTGTTGCGCCAATGCCAGTTGCTCCTGGCTTTCCCGCAGCGCTCTGGACTCACGTGCCGCGCGCAGTTGAAAGCGTATCCGGTGAACCAGAACCGGATAGTTGACCGGCTTGGTGATGAAACCGGCGGCGCCGGCCCGGAAAGCGCGATGCACAGATTCAATGTCGTCCAGCCCGGTGACGATCAGGACGGGAATTTCGCCGGTGGCCGGGTCCTGCTGGATGCGCGAGCAGATTTCGAAGCCGTCCATCCCTTCCATCAACGCATCCAACAGCACCAGCTCCGGCGGGTTTTTGGCGATGGCTTCGAGGGCCTCGTGGCCGTCGGCCACTTCGGTCACGTTGAAGCCTGCCTCCCGCAGGAAAGCGGTGGTCACCAGGCGGAAAGCCGGGTCGTCGTCGATGAGAAGAATGTTTCCCCCATCACTCCTTTTCTCTTCTTCGGCGTTGGGTTCCCCGATGGTGGTTTGCAAGGCCTTTTCCAGCGCCTCGAACACCTGGGGCAGCAACGCCTTGGCCTTTTTCAGATAGGGAGCGGCGGATTCCAGATCGTGATCCCGTCCCAGCTGTTCCAGCTTGTTGAACTGGGCGGCGACGCCATGGGCGCCGAGCATGGCGCTGGTGGATTTGAGATTGTGGGCAAGCAGCCGCGTCTGTTCCGCCATGCCGTCCGTTATGGCCTGTTGAAGCTGATCCACCGCTTCCGGGGTGTGATCTATGTAGTAGCGGGCCGCTTTTTCCAGAAGGCTGGAGCCTCTTGCATGTCCCAGCACGCGCAGCGATTCCAGACGGGCCTGATCCAGCACCTGTTGCTCTCCGGCGCCGCCGGTCATTGGGGAGGCTTCGTACTGATTGACAGTTTTTTTTGTCCATTTCGCCAGGGCGTGGCTGAGATCTTCCTTGGTGTAGGGCTTGCTTATGTAATCGTCCATGCCGGCTTCCCGGCATCTCTCCCTGATCCCTTCGCGGATGTCCGCGGTGAGCGCCACAATGGGCGTGCGCGGCCTTTTGTGTAAAGACTCCTGTTCGCGAATCCGGCGGGTGGTGGCAAAGCCATCGGTTCCCGGCATGTGACAGTCCATGAAAACAAGATCGAAGGCTTCTTTCCCGACTTTTTCCACCGCTTCCTTGCCACTGGTGGCCAGCTCGACCTTGCAGCCGAGGGCTTGAAGCATGCCCAGGGTGATGAGCTGGTTGGTGGTGTCGTCCTCCACCAGCAGTACCAGGGGTGTCTGCTCCGATGGCAACGTGGTTCGTTTCCGGACGGTGCTCAGCAAACTGTCGATGGATTGCCGCAACGAGCGGACCAGGTGCTGGGCGTGAGCATCGAGATTGCTCTCTGTCAGCAGTTCCGCCACTTTTAGCATGTCTTGCAACGGCGATTCGATCTCGTCAGTCAGTTCGGGCGCGGAGATATCGGTAGGCGGAAGAGGGGGGGCTTCCGGGCGCTTTGGCGGGTTCTCATGCCGGGATTTTTTGATTTTCGGGATGAAGAGCGCCGCCACAAAGAGCAATACGGCAACGCTGGCCAGCAGCGGCACCGCTTTGGAATAGAGAGAGCCCAGCGCGAGCAGGCCGGTGGCAAGGGCCAATATCAGGGCGAGAAAGGTCAGTACGGTGCCGCTGCGGCTGAAACGCGGGGGCTCGTTCACCGGGGTTCCCCTGCCTTGTGGTTTGAGGTCGGTCCAAAAAATGCCACTGGAAAAGAGTCCTCCGGGTTCTGCCGGTTGGAGAAGGACCGCTTCCCTCGCAACTCTCTGCCACACCCATTCCCGTGGTTTGCCTGAATTCCGCTCCCAAACAGTGGGTGGCGGAAGCAGGAGTGGCATTTTTCCTTTTTCCGCGGTCATTCTATTCCATCCCGAAAGTTACGTCTGCAAGGTTGTTCAACCCTTTATCGGCTGATGGAGGTGGTTTTTAAGGAAGGTCTGAAAAATTCAGGCCTTCCTCCGGCACATGGATGTGCCGGCAAAATCAATGGCCCCTAGCCATTGATTTTGGAGCAAGCCGCAAACCGCGTTTGCGGCGCGGCGAGCGCTGATAAAGCCATGGAGGGCTTTTGTCAGAGGTTCCTTAAGAAATGCGCGACCGGCCTTGATAATGCCGGGGATGGTTTTCACAAGGGTTTTCCGAGGGGTTTCTGTTCAGATCGGCTAAAGCCGCTGGGCCATGAGAAGAAAGTTTTCCAGGCGTTGGGGGTGGATCTCGCCCGCCGCCACCGCCTCGCGCAGGGCGCATCCCGGTTCCTTTTGGTGGGTGCAGTTGGAGAAACGGCAGCAGCCGAGGTGAGGCGCAAACTCCCTGAAGCCTTGTTCCAGGTCACGGCGGTCGATCTTCCCCAGGCGGAAGCTGCGCACGCCGGGCGAGTCGATGATCTCGCCACCGTTTCCGAGAAAGTGCAGGGTGGCCGCCGATGTGGTGTGACGGCCCAGGCCACGGTTGTGGCTCAACTCGCCAACCGCTTCGGGTTGCTCGGGCACCAGGGCGTTGATGAGGGAGGATTTGCCGACTCCCGATTGTCCAACCAGAATACTGGTCTCCCCGCGCAGCCGCTCGATTAGCGGGTCGAGGCCGTGTGCCTGCTTGGCGCTGACGGTGATGACGGGATAACCGATCTCTTCATAGTGAGAGAAGCGGCCATGGAACCGCTCAAGGGCTTCCCGGTCGAGCAGATCGACCTTGTTGAGGGTGACGAGTGCCTTGGCCCCCATCAGCTCGGCGGCCACCAGATACTGATCGGCCAGATAACCGGTGGGTTCGGGACGGGGCGCCAGCACCACCACCAACTGGGTGACATTGGCCGCCAGGGGTTTCTCATGGCCTGCATAGTCGGTTCGGGAGAGGACGGTGTCGCGTGGCAGCAAGGCGACGACGACCCCTTGCTCGTCGTCAGCGGGCTGCCAGAGCACCCGGTCGCCACACACGATGTCTCCCAGATTTTGCCGGAACAGACAGTGATGATTATGCCCCGCTGCGTCCCGCACCAGCAGATTCTGGCCGTGACGGCGGATGACCCGCCCTGGTCGCGCGGGCAGCCCTTCCCCCCGGCTCAACCGCTGTTGCAGCAGCTTTTCGAGCTTTTCCCGTTGCCGCTGCTGACGCCTTGTGATGCGGTCGATCTGGCGTCGGGTCAGCCTGCGCCGGGTCATCGGCCGGTTATTTTTCCGGGAAATGGTAGAAGTTCTGATTGAGGAACCGGGTCAGAGCCAGAATGTCGTCATCGAACAGCTTGATCTGCAAGTTGGCGTCGCACATGCGCACCTGTGATTCCAGCCGCGCAAGCGACTGGACGCGGTGGTTGGGACGGGTATAGACCTCGGTGCCGTGACAGGCCATGCAGTGCTGCTGATGGAAGGTGGCGGCGTCGAATTCGCCTTGGGCAAAAGAAAGGGTGGACAAAAGCGCAAGGGCGACAAGCAGCAGGCGTTTTTTCATGGCATCCGAATAAAAAGCGTTGACCCGTGCCAGGATTGTAGAAGATATGCAACCTGAGTGCAGGTAAAATAACGGTCTATTTTTTCAGGAGAACGCCATGTCGCCGGCCCCTTCCAAAGACAATCTCATCTGGATCGACCTGGAGATGACCGGGCTCGATCCCTTCACCGACCAGATCATCGAGATCGCCACCATCGTCACCGACAGCCGGCTCCGGGTGCTGGCCGAGGGGCCGGTGATCGCCATCCACCAGCCTGAATCGGTGATCGCCGCGATGGACGAGTGGAACACCCGCCAGCACGGCCAGTCGGGCCTCATCGAGCGGGTGCGCAACAGCGACTACGACCTGGCGCGGGCGGAGGAGGAGACCCTGGCTTTTCTCAGGCAGTGGGTGCCGGCGGGCGAGTCCCCCATGTGCGGCAACAGCATCTGCCAGGACCGCCGCTTCATGGCCCGGTTGATGCCGCGGCTGGAGGCCTTCTTCCACTACCGCAACCTCGACGTCAGCACCCTCAAGGAGCTGGCGCGGCGCTGGAAGCCCGAGATCGTGGAAGGCTTCCAGAAGAAGAACACCCACCTCGCCATGGACGACATCCGCGAGTCCATCGCCGAGCTGGCCTGGTACCGGGAGCAGCTGCTGGCGGTGTAGGCGCGGCTACCCCTTCATGGCGGCGCGCAGGGCGTCGGCCATGGCGCCACGCGGCTGTTCCCTGGATTTGCGCTTCGGTTGCCGCTTCTTCCCTTCGCGCTGCCCGCGGGGGTCGTCGTCGAGCCGCATGGAGAGGGAGATGCGCTTGCGCGGCAGGTCCACCGCCATCACCTTCACCTTCACCAGCTC
>JALVUB010000119.1 GCA_027023915.1 Sedimenticola sp. | reverse complement strand
CCTGATTGGGCAGAATGCGGTTATAGAGAATGCGCAAAAACAGCGGCAGCGCCAAAGCAAACAGGTTCACCAGAAACGCCGCCCACAGAATATCCCGATAGAGGCGCCTGTTTTCCGCGATGACACCCCAAAACCAGTGACGATTACGCAGCTTTTTGACCTCTGGCGTGCGCGCGTCGAAACGCACCAGGGGACGCAGGTAGTAAGCGCGACCGGCATAGGCTTCCTGCACTGTTTCCAGAGGCAACTCCACAGGGGTTTCCAGCAATGGACGCCGGCTCACCCTGGCCACGCCTTTTTCGGCATCGATACCGTGAAGCACCCAGGCGTCGTCATCCTGGGTGAGAATCAATACAGGGAATAGATTCCGATCGAGTTTCTCCAGCGGCGCCTTCACCAAGCGACAGGCCAGCCCCGCGCGGGCCGCCGCCCGAGGCACGGCAGAAGGGGGCAGACGCCCCTCTTCCAAAGGAAGGCCCGCTGTGAGCGCACCAGGGTGATATGCCGCCCGTGGGCCAGCGCTATGACGCGCAGTCCTTCTCCAAGGGGAGCACCCGCCGGAGGAGATGAGGTCGCCGCCCGGGCGGCGACCGATTCGTTTAACATGGCGGCTTAGAAGTGGCTGTTCCCCCCAACTTCTCCCAGAGTCGACTGGGGCGGTGCTTCCAGAGGACAAAGATCGGCTTCGTTGACCTCCGGATTACCCAGATCAGGCACGCCCTTGCGCTCCACGCCCAGCTCACCCAGAAGAGCGCCCATGGCGGACAAAGTGCGTGCACGGGCGATTTCCATATCGTAGTGGGCATTGAGGTAAGCACGACGAGCCTGGAAATATTCGTTTTGGGTATCCAAAAGGTCGAGCAGGCTGCGCCGCCCAATGCGGAACTGATCCAGATAACTGTCTCTCACCCGCGCGATGTTGCGGGCATGAGTTTCCAGATAACCAGCGCGTTCACTGAGCGTCTTATAGTTGTTGTAGGCCACCTCCAGGGTTTGTCGCAAAATGCGGCAGGTGGCGTCGCGCTTGTCTTCCGACTCACTCAGTTTATGCGCCGCCTTGCGGATACGGGCCACCACGAAACAGGTTGTAATGCAGTTGCAGACCGATGCGGCTGTCGTCCTTGAGATTGAAAATTCCGTCCACATCCCAGCCGCGCTCGGTGGAAGCCACCAGATCGAGCCGTGGGTGATAACGGGCACGCTCTTCCTTGATGGCATAGCGGGAAGCCTGAATGTCTTCCAGGGTCGCCAGCAACGCGGGGTTGGCATGATAAGCTCGGCGCAAAGCTTCTTGAGCCGTGTTGGGAACTTGTGCCGACCAGACAAACCCCTTCACCTCTTTCGGCGGCAGGGTACCCACCACCCGCTGATAGCGGGCCTCAACATCGTGCAGATTCGCTTTCTCGATAAGCAGGTTGGACTTGGCCAGACCGATACGGGCATCCGCCTGCTCCAGATCCACCCGGCTGCTAACGCCCCGCTTCACTCGTGCCTTGATATTGGCAGCCAGCTCCTGGTGGCGTTTCAGGTTATCTTCAGCCAGCTTGACCAGATCCCGATAACGAGCAACATCCAGATAGGCTCGCATGGACTCCAGGGCGACATTGTTCACCGTATCTAGAAGCTGTAGACGTCGCAATCCCATTGTGTGACCAAATTTCTCCACCGCGCTTTTGGTGGCGAAACCGTCGTAAATCATCTGCCGCAGAGAGAACCGCAGGCGGCGTTCGTTATATTTATTGGAGGGCCGCGCCTTCAAACGCCGCCAACGCCTGCCCGCCAGGGCATCAAAATTGACCTCGGGGTAATAATGTCCCCTCGCTTCAGCCTGATCCTGCTCCGCCTGCAGATAGCGCTGCCAGCGTTGCTCCACTTCCGGGTTATGGTCGATGGCAGCCGAAACCGCTTCGACAAGAGCATCGGGCACCACCGCAGCGGCCGGCCCGACAAAAAGAGAACCAGTCAACAAAAAAGAAACCAAAAACAGCAGCCGTGAAACACGAGTTGTATCTTCTTTAAACATGGCGGCCTCTATACCACTGGAAGACCCTCCGACAAAAATCGTCCTTGACTTCAGCCGGAGCAAGTTACGCCGCAACATCTCGTCGCGGCTCGCCCTCAAAACAACCATCTGCCCCGATTGTTTTGACGAACCCCCTTTTGTAAAAGGCCGATAAAAGCCTTCCATGGTTTTATCAGCGCTGACCGCGCCGCAAACGCGGCTTGCGGCTCACTCCCATGGCTTGGCGCCATTGATTTTGACGACACCTCCCTGTGCCACACAGGCCACCGAAAAACGCTTTTTTTCAACAGCCTGTTAAGAAAACCTTAAGGCTGCCGCCTTAAGGTATAAAAGCGGTTCTGTTGCCCACAACAAATTACCCTCAACCCCCCTCCAGCGCTTCTTGCGCTGGAGGGGGGTTGAATTCAGCCCTTTCCCACCAGGTAAACCCAGAATAGCTTCAATGCATCACCTGGGAGCTGGTCATTGTACTCCATCTCCTTGCGCAAGCAGCAGCACAGCGTTTTGCCGCAAAAAAAAGTCCGCCACTTGCGCAAAAGCCTCGCCAACAGAGACTGTTCCATAAGCCCGTCCCGGCATCCAGAAAAATTTCCAATACAACGCCGATTTAACAAAAATTATTCAGAATTTCCTTGATCCAAGCATATGTTGGGGTTATTATCCTGTCAAGCACCACATGTTGAGCTTGGCCTAATAATACAACAAAAGGCCTGCTTCCAGAAAAACTGGAAAAATCGTCCGGTTAAATGGCAAACCCAGGCTACAGTCCGATGGATGTGAAAACGGCTCCAATGACCGCCGGCAGCCTGGGCTATGCACGAACTTCAGCAAAAAGCGATACGCACACGAGCAAAACGGCGCTTGCCCACCTGAACCACCGCCTGGGTGCCAGCGGTGAGGCGCAGGCCACGATCCTCGATGCGTTCGCCGTCGATGCGCACCGCGCCTTGCTTGATCATGCGCAGGCCTTCGGAGGTACTGCTCACCAACCCCGCTTCCTTGAGGACGTTGGCGATGGGAAGGCCATCGGCATCCGCCTTAAGGTCCACTTCCGGCATTTCGTCGGGCAAAGCGCCCTTGCGGAAGCGGCTGATGAAGTTTTCCCGCGCCCGGACGGCGGCCGTATGGCCATGGAAACGGGCAACGATCTCCTCGGCCAGCAGGAATTTGATGTCACGGGGGTTAGCCCCTTCCTCCACCTGACGCTGGAATTCCTCGATCTCGCGCATGGGCCGGAAGCTCAGCAGTTCGAACCAGCGCCACATGAGCTCGTCGGAGATGGACATGACCTTGCCGAACATTTCGTCCGGCGGCTCGGTGATGCCGATGTAGTTGCCCAGCGACTTGGACATCTTCTGCACGCCGTCCAGCCCTTCGAGAATGGGCAGGGTGATGACGACCTGGGGCTCCTGGCCATAGGCCTCCTGCAACTGACGCCCGACCAGCAGATTGAATTTCTGGTCTGTGCCGCCCAGCTCCACGTCGGCCTTCATGGCAACGGAGTCGTAACCCTGGATCAGGGGATAGAGAAATTCGTGGATGGCGATGGGCTTGCCGCTTTTGTAGCGCTTGGAAAAGTCGTCCCGCTCAAGCATCCGCGCCACGGTATGCTTGGCCGCAAGCTGGATCAGGCCGGCGGCATCCATTTCCCCCATCCAACTGGAGTTGAAAAGCACCTGGGTTCGCGCGGGGTCGAGAATCTTGTAGATCTGTTCTTCGTAGGTGCGGGCGTTTTCCAACACCTCGTCACGGGTGAGCGGTGGACGGGTGGTGCTCTTGCCGGTGGGATCGCCAATCATGCCGGTGAAATCGCCGATGAGAAACATCACTTCATGGCCCAGTTCCTGAAACTGGCGAAGCTTGTTGATGAGCACCGTGTGTCCCAAATGGAGATCGGGCGCGGTGGGGTCGAAGCCGGCCTTCACCCGCAACGGACGTCCCTTGTCGAGTTTCTTCACAAGCTCGGACTCAACCAGGATCTCTTCGGTACCGCGAGCAATGAGATCAAGCGACTCTTGGGTGGGGGTCATGGATTCCCTCTTTGGCAATCGTGTGGCATGGGCGGTGAAATGTATCAGATGTCTGGCTTAACGGAAAAACAGACGGCCGTTTTCATGTCATAATCCGCAAAGTTTTGTTGTTGACAAATCAGAATGCAGGACTACATCTTCCACTCTCAAGAGAAAACGGGGCAAACCCGCAAAATTGCCTTCTTGCGCATCGCGCTGTTGATTCTGCTGCTTGTTGCGATGGCGATGGGCGTCACCAAGCTGGTGGGCCATTTCACCAGTTCCGGTGACAACTCATCAGCGACGGATGAAGAGGTGATTCCACTCCCGCCCATCGAAAAGACCCGTCCTCTCTCGCTGTTGAAGACGGCGCCGGCGGAAAAACCACAGCCGATGGAGACAAAAACCGCGAAAAAGACTACGGAAACCAAAGACCAACCTCCAAACGCCAACACCACCGCCGAAAAACAGGAAAGGCCGGCTCGACAACCCACTTCAAAACCGGCAGTAGCGCAAAACGACAAAACGCCGGCAAAGAAAAAAGACACAGCCGGGGCCGAAGCCAAGCCCAAGCCAACCTTGACCTGGAAGACTCACAAGATAGCCTCGGGAGAAAACCTGGCACGCATCTTCAGATCCATGGATCTGCCCCCCGGCCTGCTGCAACAGATCCTGCACAGCAGTAAAACCGCGGGCGGACTGGCCCATATCAAGCCAGGAGAGCTGCTCAAGTTTGCCTTCAACGGGAATGGGACGCTTCAAGCGCTGACACTTGAAAGAAACCCCGCCTCCAGCCTGAAGATCAAGCGAACCCCAAAAGGATTCAGCGCACGGGAGGTGACCAAACCGGTCAAGCATCGCATTGCCACCGCCCATGGCGCCATCGTCACCTCTCTTTTCGCCGACGGACAAAAGGCAGGCATGAGCGATTCCCAGGTAATGCAACTGGCCAAGATCTTTGGTTGGGAAATCGACTTTGCGTTGGAGCTGCGCAAAGGGGATCGTTTCAGCATCATCTATCGTGAAAACCTGGTAGACGGCAAGAAACTGAGCAACGGCCCCATCCTGGCGGCGGAGTTCATCAACAGAGGAAAGGTGCACCGGGCCATCCGTTACACCGACGCCAGCGGTGAAACCGCCTATTACGATCCGAGCGGGCACGCCAAGAAAAGAGCCTTCATCCGCACGCCGGTCAAGTTCAATCGCATCAGCTCCCGCTTCACTCTGAAGCGTTGGCATCCCATCCTAAAACGGTGGCGTTCTCACAAAGGAGTGGACTATGCGGCACCCGAGGGGACGCCGGTGAAAGCCACCGGCGATGGCCGGGTGGTTTTCTGCGGCCGCAAGGGCGGTTATGGCAACGTGATCTTTCTGAAACATGGCGGCCGCTACACCACTGTCTATGGTCACCTAAGTCGGTTCGCCCGCGGCATGCGGGTGGGCAAAAGGGTGAGGCAGAGCCAGATCATCGGCTATGTCGGCCATACCGGCCTGGCCACCGGCCCCCATCTTCACTACGAATTTCGCGTCAACGGGGTACACCGGAATCCACTCACAGTAAAACTGCCGAAAAGTCTGCGCCTGCCGAGGAAAGAGTTGATCCGCTTCCGCAAGCTGGCCCAGCCGCTGGTTGCCAAGCTCGACCGCCTGCGAGCAAAGTCGATGGTGGCCTCCGCCGCAAAACCCTAGCAATGATTCCTGACGGCCTTTATGTCGGCCTTATGTCAGGAACCAGCATGGATGCCATCGACGCCGCGCTGGTTCGCTTCACCGCCGGCCACCCACATCTTGAAGCAGCCATCAGCCATCCGTGGCCCGGGGAAATTCGTTCCCGGTTGAGACAAGCGGTGGAACAGCCCTGCCTCACCCTGGAAGCCCTCGGTTCCCTGGATCATCAGTGTGGTCTTGCGTTTGCCGACGCTGTGACGACTCTGCTGAACCGCGCCGACATCGCGGCCCTGGAGGTTACCGCCGTAGGCAGCCATGGACAGACCCTCCATCATCACCCCTTGCCACCGCACCCTTTTACCCTCCAGGTCGGCGACCCCAACCTGATCGCTCAACGCACTGGCATCACCACGGTGGCCGATTTCCGGCGGCGGGACATGGCCGCCGGTGGTCAGGGCGCGCCACTGGTTCCCCGTTTTCATCAGGCGCTGTTTGCCTCGCCCGGCCGATCGCGCGTGGTTCTCAACATCGGCGGCATCGCCAATATCACGCTGTTGAACAAACAAGGTGAAGTGGAAACCGCTTTCGACACCGGACCCGGCAACTGCCTGATGGACGCCTGGTGCCGCCACGTCTGGAAAACACCATATGATAAGGATGGAAAGCGGGCAGCCAGCGCAAAGACCGATTCCGCCCTTTTGAAACGGCTGCTGGAAGAGCCTTTCTACCGGCTTTCCCCTCCCAAAAGCACGGGCACGGAGCACTTCTCCCTTAATTATCTGCTTCAACGACTCAAGCCTTTTTCCAAGCTGACACCAGAAACCGTGCTTGCCACCCTGCTTGAGTTGACCGCCGTCACCATAGCCGACGCGGTGCGGCGGTGGGGGATGGAAGCGAAGGAGCTGTTGGTTTGCGGCGGCGGCCGCCACAACCTGGCCTTGATGAAGGCGCTAAGTCAACAGTTGCCGGAACTGAAAGTCACGGGAACAGACGCTGTCGGCACAGACCCCGACTGGGTGGAAGCCATGGCCTTCGCCTGGCTGGCGGCGGCCGCCCTTGCCGGACAGCCGGGCAACCTCCCGGCAGCCACCGGCGCATGCCGGGAAGTGGTGCTTGGGGCCATCTACCCCGCCTCAGGGCGAAAAGGATGAACCACAGCCGCAAGTGGTGGTGGCGTTGGGGTTGCGAATGACAAACTGAGCCCCCTGGAGCCCTTCGGTATAGTCGATTTCGGCACCCACCAGATACTGCATGCTCATGGGATCCACCAGCAGGGTGACGCCGTCGGTTACGATCACTTCGTCACCCTCGTTGATCTCCTCGTCAAAGGTGAACCCATACTGGAAACCAGAGCAGCCGCCGCCCTGAATATAGACACGAAGCTTGAGATCGGGATTGCCTTCCTCTTCTATCATGCCGGCCACTTTTTTCGCGGCCGCCGAGGTAAAAATCAGAGGCGGATTCTCCGTCGCCGGTGCGGTTTCGCTCATGTTCTTCACTCCTGACCCAAAACTTTTGGTCTTTAGTTTTTGCGATCAGGGCACCTCGAAAAATTCAAGGTGCCCGCGCGGGACAGGAAAGCCCCGCTATTTTCAAACACACAAGGGAAGGTCTGAAAAATTCAGGCCTTCCTCCGGCACATGGATGTGCCGGCAAAATCAATGGCTCCAAGTCATTGATTTTGAAGCAAGCCGCAAACCGCGTTTGCGGCGCGGCGAGCGCTGATAAAGCCATGGAAGGTTTTTATCAGCACTTCCCAAGCGATTGAAAATGAAGCAAGCCGGATACCGCGTTTTCGGCTTGCGTGGAGAAAAATTGCCGGGATGGCGATTTTTCGAGATCCCCATTATTTTATTTCCCAGTAAAACAGTCAAGTATTATCGCGGCCGTCCCCTGGTTCGCCACAACGCCATCAAACCGCCTCGTCAGGCTCTTCGGAAGCGGCGGCCGCGGCACACTGTTCTTCCTCCACATGCACCAACTGGCCGTTCACTTCCGCGCCCATCGCCATCTCCAACAACCGATAGCTCACCGTGCCGGCAATACGGGCATCCGTGGCCAGTTCCACCCGGTTGCAGGCGCGCACATCGCCGATGATGGTTCCGTCCAGCACCAGGTTGTCCACGGTAACATCTCCCTCGACGCGCCCCGTGCGGCTCACCACCAAAGTGGCGTCGGTGTCGGGCCGGCCATGCACATTACCTTTGATGGTACCGTCCAGGTGCATTCCCGCACTGAAAACCAGATCGCCTTCGATCACCGTATCCACACCCACCACGGTGAGGATTTGCGGCATCTTCAGTTTCTTGATTTTTGCCATGGTGACTTCACTCCTTCCTCTTGGCTCCCTTCACCGACCAGGGAAACACAGCCTCCAGTTTTTTCAGCTCTTTGTTGCGCGGCAGAAATTCGATGCGCAGCTCTCGTGGCTGGAATTTCTGAGGCAAAACCACCTCTCCCTCCACATCATGGTAGTTGCTGAACTCGAGCTTTACCGTTTTCTTGCCGTCGGGAGAAAATTCCGAACGATCCAGCTTGCGTTTTCTCTTGTCCGACACGCCAACCAGCTTCATCACCAGCTTACCCCGCGTGCGCGGCACGTTCTCCCTCAACTGCACCAGCGTGAACCTGTATCTGTAACGCCGCGACTGGCCCTCAACCGGCTCCAGATGAAAATCACGCACATATAGGGATCCAGAACCGGTGGAAACGAGATCCTTGAGCATCTTCACTTCGGTCTGGAGCTGGGCAATCCGCTCCTGCGAAGTCATGATCTGCTTTTGCAACTCCCGGCTGGCCTGGCGTTCGATTTCCGCTTCCCGGCGATAACGGATGGCCTCGGCACGCGCCTTCTCGATGGCGGCATCCTTTTTGTGGAGCTCGGCCGCCACCCGCATCTGGCGCGCCAGTGTCCGCGCCGAGTTATACCCACCCTGCTGCCGACCGTACTCGAACACCTGCCAAAGCACGACCGCCAAAACCGCCAACGCCAACAGCCACCAGATCCAGTGAACTCTGTGCC
>JALVUB010000118.1 GCA_027023915.1 Sedimenticola sp. | reverse complement strand
GTGGACGAAGGGGTGCGGCTGTGGCTGGCGGAGCGGGGCTACGATCCCAGGATGGGCGCCCGTCCCATGGCGCGGCTGATCCAGGAGAAGATCAAGAAGCCCCTGGCCGAAGAGCTGCTCTTCGGCGCCCTCAGCAGCGGCGGCCATGTGCGTATCCGTCTCGAAGAGGACGAGCTGGCGTTCGAGTTCGAAAGGCAGCCCGAAGAGGCTTGAACCACCTTCTGCTATACTGCCGCTCCAGTTTTTCCACTGGAGTCCGCCCATGGCCATCAAGTCCGACCGTTGGATCCGCCGCATGGCGGAAGAGCACGGCATGATCGAGCCTTTCGAGCCGGGGCAGATGCGCGAGAGCCCCTACGGCCGCATGATCTCCTACGGTACCTCCAGCTACGGCTACGACGTGCGCTGCGCCGACGAGTTCAAGATCTTCACCAACATCAACTCGGCGGTGGTCGATCCCAAGAACTTCGACGACTCCAGCTTCGTGGACGTGCAGTCGGACGTCTGCATCATTCCGCCCAACTCCTTCGCCCTGGCGCGCACCGTGGAGTATTTCCGCATTCCCCGCAACGTTCTCACCATCTGCCTGGGCAAATCGACCTACGCCCGCTGCGGCATCATCGTCAATGTGACGCCCCTGGAGCCCGAATGGGAAGGGCATGTCACCCTGGAGTTCTCCAACACCACCCCCCTGCCGGCCAAGATCTACGCCAACGAAGGGGTGGCGCAGATGCTCTTTTTCGAATCCGACGAGGTGTGCGAGGTCTCCTACCGCGACCGGGGCGGCAAGTACCAGGGCCAGCGGGGCGTGACCCTGCCCAAGGCGTGAAGCCGGGCTGCCCCGACACCTACCGGCCCCTTTGCGAGGCCCTCGGTTTCGACCGGGGGATTCCCTGGAGCGAGCACTGGACGGCGGCGGCCGATTTTCTTGAGCTGGTGGCCAAGGAGGTGGTTGCTCACAAGCCCCGCCGGATTCTGGAATGTGGCAGTGGTCTGACCACCCTTGTGATGGCACGCTGCTGCCAACGGCTGGGAAAAGGTCGGGTGGTGAGCCTTGAAAATGGCGGGGAGTTTGCCCATGCCGCCCAAAACTGGTTGGAAACTTACGGCTTGTCGTCCTGCGCCGAGGTCATTCATGCGCCCCTGGTTGATATTCACGTGGGGGAGGGCACGTGGCAGTGGTACGATTGCCAAGACCTGCCCCAAGGCCCTTTTGACCTGCTGGTGGTGGACGGCCCTCCCGGCTTCCTCCAGCCCCTTTCCCGCTATCCCGCCCTGCCGCTGCTTGCCGACCGGCTGGCGAAGAACGCCCTGGTGATCCTCGACGACGCCGCCCGCCCCGACGAACGCGCCGTGGTGGCCCGCTGGCTGGCCGAGTACCCCGGCCTGGGCCACCGTTATCTGGAGATGGAGCGGGGGTGTTCCCTGTTAACCTTTGACGAGTGAAAGGGCCTACTTGTCGGCCACGCCGGCAACTGAGGCATTGTGGCGCACCTTCAGCTCCTGAAGCGCCGCCTCCAGGTTTCCTTCCGCGCCGATGGCTTCCCAGAACCGCCGGAAGTCCGCTTCCAGGCTTTCCAGCCGCGCCTCCATCACCTTCGACTTGTCGCGCAGAAAGAGGCGGATGTTGGCCTCCACCGTCTCCAGATAGTCCAGGGCCAGGGCCATGGGGTTGGTTTCGGGGTCGGAGCCGAAGAGAATCCCCTCGCCATAGGCGCGCAGGATGCCGAAATCGCGGCGGCGGGCGAAGCTGCGGGCGGTGGCTGGGCGCTCCCGTTGCAGATGGACGTAGAAGGCGTTGTCGCCATAGGCGTCGTCGAGGCGGCCCAGAAGCCAGCTCAGGCGGTTGTCCGCCTCAATGTGGTTTGGCGGATAGGCGAGCCGTTTCTCGCCCACCAGATGGGTGCGGCTTTCGTGGCCGGCGCTGTAGTTGGTGATGTGGCGGCAGGCCTGGAACCAGGTCAGCGAGCCGCAGCGGCCACTGTTGAGGACAAAGACATTCATGCGGTTTCAGCGCCGGTGACTTCGGCGATATGCGCTTTTT
>JALVUB010000117.1 GCA_027023915.1 Sedimenticola sp. | reverse complement strand
TGGAGTATCGCCGCTCAGGTGGCGTGCACCGGCGCCACGTAGGAGATGGGCGCCCGACCGTCCTCTTCGTCGAAGGTGACCTCTTCCCAGGCTTCCGGCATGGAGATGAGTTTCTTCAACAGCCGGTTGTTGAGCGCATGGCCCGACTTGTAGCCGTAAAAAGCTCCGATCAGGCTGTGGCCGAGAAGATAGAGGTCACCAATGGCGTCAAGGATTTTGTGCTTGACGAATTCGTCCTCGTAACGGAGGCCGTCTTCGTTGAGCACGCGATAGTCATCCACCACTATGGCGTTGTCCATGCTGCCGCCCAGCGCCAGGTTTTTCGCGCGAAGCATCTCGATGTCGCGCAGAAAACCGAAGGTACGCGCGCGGCTCACCTCCTTTACAAAAGAGGTGGAAGAGAAATCGATAGTGGCAAAACGGCTCTCCTCGGTAAACACCGGGTGGTCGAAATCTATGCCGAAGCTCACCTTGAAGCCGTTGAAGGGTTCGAAACGGGCATATTTGTCGCCGTCCCGGACCTCCACCTTTTGCTTGATGCGTATGAATTTTTTGTGACGGTTCTGCTCCTCCACGCCAGCCGACTGAATGAGAAAGACAAATGGCCCGGCGCTGCCATCCATGATGGGCACTTCCGGCGCGCTCACGTCCACATAGGCGTTGTCGATGCCCAGGCCGGCAAAGGCGGACAACAAATGCTCCACCGTGGAGATCCGCACCCCATTCTTCTCCAGAGTGGTGGAGAGACGGGTGTCACCCACATTGCCCGCCGCCGCTGGAATGTCCACCGGCTCCTTCAAATCGACCCGCCGAAAAACGATGCCCGTATCGGGCGCGGCGGGCCGCAGGGTGAGAAACACCTTTTCTCCCGTGTGAAGCCCCACGCCCGTGGCGCGGATAACGTTCTTGAGTGTCCGTTGCTTTATCATCAGCGCTGGTTCTCCACTGCCCGGCCACAGCCGTAGCTTTAAGTTTTCGTGTCGCGGGCCGCCCGGGCCAGGGACTTCACCCCGGGAAACCCATGAGATGATCTCAGGGATTTCCCTAATCTACTCCCATTCACCCTACAATGCAAATGTAAATAGGGAGCGAAAACCGGTCCCAGCCACGCTCTGTTTACGAAAACACCAGCGCTTTAGTCCGCCTGCCGCCTCAGGAACGCGGGGATATCCAGATAGTCCAGATCGGGTTGTTCGGCGGGCTGTGCCGCTCCACCACCGGCCGCCACGCGCGGCTGTTCGCCCACCCCCGCGCGCAGACCGGGAGGCACTTCCATCCCTTTCTTGTAGCGATCACTTTTGACACTCTCTTCCACAACTGGCTCTTCCTGGGGACGTTTCTCGGCCACGGGGCGGGTGTTTTCCACCAGCTTGGGACGTTTGATCTTTGCCGGCTCGGCATCTCCCAGACCGGTGGCCACCACGGTGACCCGCAGCTCGTCGTGCATCTCCGGATCGATAACGGTGCCCACGACCACAGTGGCATCCTCGCAGGCGAACTCCTTGATGGTGGTGCCCACCTCGTCGAACTCGTCGATGGCCAGATCCAGGCCGGCGGTGATATTGACCAGCACCCCCTTCGCGCCGTCGAGGTTGAAATCGTCCAGCAGGGGACAGTTGACCGCCGCCTCGGCCGCCTTCTTGGCCCGGTCCTCTCCGATGGCCGCGCCGGTGCCCATCATCGCCATGCCCATCTCCGACATCACGGTGCGCACGTCGGCGAAGTCCACGTTGATAAGGCCCGGCCTGGTGATAAGCTCGGCAATGCCCTGCACAGCGTTGAGGAGCACGTCATTGGCCGCCTTGAAGGCGTCCAGCAGGGTGGTGCCCTTGCCCAGCACAGCCAACAGCTTTTCGTTGGGAATGGTGATGAGAGAGTCCACGTTCTTGGACAATTCCTCTATGCCGGCCTCGGCCACCGCCATCCGCTTGCTGCCCTCGAAGGGAAAAGGCTTGGTCACCACCGCCACCGCCAGCGCACCCTGCTCGCGGGCCACCTCGGCCACCACGGGAGCCGCCCCGGTGCCGGTGCCACCACCCATGCCGGCGGTGATGAAGACCATGTCGGCCCCATGAAGCGCCTCGGCGATGCGTTCCTTGTCCTCCATGGCGGCCTGATGGCCGATCTGGGGATTGGCGCCCGCACCCAGGCCCTTGGTGACATTGGCCCCAATCTGAAGGGTGGTCTTCACCTCGGAGTTGTTGAGCGCCTGCGCATCGGTGTTGGCGCAGATAAACTCCACCCCCTCTATGTTGGCGCGCAGCATGTGGTTAACCGCGTTTCCACCGCCGCCGCCGACGCCAATCACCTTGATTACCGCGTTTTGGCTGTCTACATCCACTAGTTCAAACATCGTCGTTTACCTCCTGATTCAAAACCTCTGATTCGCGGCCCGCCGGCCCGCCCGTTACACCCTCAATGAAACTCTGATAAAAGCCTTCCATGGCTTTATCAGCTCGCCGCGCCGCAAACGCGGTTTGCGGCTTGCTCCAAAATCAATGGCTTGGCGCCATTGGTTTTGCCGGCACTTCCCTGGGCCGGAGACAAAGGTCAGAAATTTCCCTGAAACCAGCTCCTCATCCGCTCCAAAGTTGCCTTCAGCGCGCCCTTGCGCTCGCGCGGCAAGCGCAAGGCGCTGTTTTGCTGCCCGAACAGCAGCAGTCCCACGCCGGTGGCGTGGATGGGGTTGCGCACCACGTCCACCAGCCCGGTGACGTAGCGCGGCACCCCCAGGCGCACCGGCATGTGGAAAACCTCCTCGGCCAGATCCACCAGCCCCTCCATCTTCGCGCTGCCACCGGTGAGAACGATGCCGCCGGCCACCATGTTTTCGAAGCCGGAGCGGCGCAGCTCGTCAGCCACCAAGCCCAGCAGTTCCTCGTAACGCGGCTCCACCACCTCGGCCAGGGTCTGGCGCGACATGCGCCGCGGTGGGCGGTCGCCTATGCTGGGCACTTCGATGGTTTCCTCCGCCTTGGGCAGCTTGCTCAGGGCGCAGGCGTATTTGAGCTTGATCTCCTCGGCGTGGTGCGTGGGAGTGCGCAGCGCCACGGCAATGTCGTTGGTCACCTGATCGCCGGCGATGGGAATCACTGCCGTATGACGGACGGAACCACCCGCGAAAACGGCGATGTCGGTGGTGCCGCCACCGATGTCCACCAGGCAGACGCCAAGATCCTTCTCCTCGTCATCCAGCACCGAATAGCTGGAAGCGATCTGTTCCAGGATCAGATCCTCCACCTCCAGGCCACAGCGGCGCACGCATTTGATGATGTTCTGCGCCGCGCTCACCGCGCCGGTGACCATGTGCACCTGCACCTCGAGACGCACGCCGGACATGCCCACCGGCTCGTGAATTCCCTCCTGGCCGTCGATGATGAACTCCTGCGGCAGGATATGGAGAATGCGCTGATCCGACGGGATGGGCACGGCCCGGGCGGCGTCGATGGCGCGTTCCACGTCGTTGTGACTCACTTCGCCATCCTTGATGCCGACGATGCCGTGGGAGTTGAGGCTGGAAACATGGCTGCCGGCGATACCGGCATAGACCGATTCGATCTCCACCCCGGACATGAGCTCGGCCTCCTCCACCGCCCGCTGGATGGACTGCACGGTGGACTCGATATTCACCACCACGCCTTTTTTCAGGCCGCGCGAGGGATGGGTGCCGATGCCGATGATCTCGATCTCATCGTCCACCTTCACCTCGCCGACGATGGCCACCACCTTGGAGGTGCCGATGTCCAACCCGACAATGATGCTCTCTTTTTTCATTTGCTCAGCCCTTTTCTTCCGCCCGCCAGGCGACGGCGAAGCCTTGCTCGTACCTGAGATCGATGCGGCTGACGGACCGCTCTTCCCGCCGCAACACCGGATAAACCGCCAACAGACGATCAAGTCGCCGCAACACGCCCTCGCGCCCCAGCACCAGAGTGACGCCCCGGTTGAGCAACAGGCGCCATTCGCCCCTTTTATCCAGCACCAGCTCCTGAATGCCCATGCCGCGACGGGCCAGGCGGGGGACGATCTGCTGGTAGAAACGGATCATCCGCCTGGTCTGGTCGTCCGGCCCCCGCAAGCGCAGCTTCGGCAGGTCACGGGGCAGTTTCCGGGGCCGGAATATCTCTCCGGCGGCGTTCACCAGCGCCTTGTCGTTCCAACGCGCCAGCGGATTTTGCTCCACGATCTTTACCTGCAGACGATCGGGCCACACCCGGCGCACTCGCGCCTCGGCCACCCAGGGCAGACTGAGCGCGGCGGACCGCACCTTTTCCAGATCGACGCTGAAAAAACCGCCGTCCACCGCCGCCGAAAGAACGCGCTGCAACTCGATCCGGTCCAGATGCCGGAAATGGTTCTCCACCCGGATGGTGCGCACCGGCATGCGCATGGGATCGGCGAGATAGCGGTATGAGACGCCACCCACAGCAACCAAGCCGGCGAAAAACAGCATCACCAGCAGCAGGCTGAGCCGGCGGCTCCTCCGCTGTCTGTCCCGCTTGGTGACAGGCCGCTTGGTCACCGCTTTTCCTCCAGGGTGGTTGCCAGAATGCGCCACACCAGGGTTTCGAAACCGATTCCAGCATGGCGGGCCGCCATGGGCACCAGACTGTGATCGGTCATGCCGGGCACTGTGTTCACTTCGATAAGCCAGGGCTGTCCGTTACCATCCACCATCAGATCCACACGCCCCCAACCTTCGGCGCCAAGGGCCTGAAACGCGTGCAGGGCCAGCTCCTGCAATCGCTGTTCCTCGGCGGGGGGCAGACCACAGGGCAGGTGGTAGCGGGTATCGTCGGACTGGTATTTGGCCTCGTAGTCGTAAAACGCACGAGGGGTCTCGAGACGGATCGCCGGCAAGGGCTCTCCGTCCAGAATCGCCACTGTGTACTCTTTTCCGTCGATGAAAGGCTCGGCCAGAATGCAGGAGTCGTACTGGCGCGCCGCCACCCAGGCGCCGCGCAGATCGGAAGCGGTGGCCACCCGGCTCATGCCGATGCTGGAGCCTTCATGAGCCGGCTTCACCATCAGCGGAAATCCAAGCGAGCCCGCCAGATCGAAGCTCTCCTCGCCCTCCAGCAGCACGAACTCCGGCGTGGGCAATCCCATGCCACGCCACAGCCGCTTGCTGGCCACCTTGTCCATGGCCAGCGCGGAAGCAAGCACGCCGCTGCCGGTATAGGGAATCGCCAACAGCTCCAGCAGCCCCTGGATGGTGCCGTCCTCGCCGCCCCGCCCGTGAAGCATGATGAAGGCCCGGTCGTAGCCACCCTTTTCCAGCTTCTGGCAAAGGTCGTTGGCGGTATCGATCTCGGTCACCGCCACACCCCGCTTGCGCAACGCCGCCGCCACGGCGGCACCGCTCTTTAGGGAGATTTCCCGCTCCGCGGAACAGCCCCCTTTGAGCAGGGCAACCTTGCCGAAATCGGCCGCGTTCATGCCTTTTCCCCCACGATCTTCACTTCCGGCTCCAGTAACACACCGAAGCGGTCGTTCACCACCTCCCGCACATGCTCGATGAGCGCCTCGATCTGGGCCGCGGTGGCGTTGCCCCTGTTGATGATGAAGTTGGCGTGCTTGTCGGAAACCTGGGCATCGCCGATGGCGAAGCCCTTGAGCCCGGCCGCCTCGATAAGGCGGGCGGCATGGTCTCCAGGCGGATTGCGGAAAGTGGAACCAGCGCTGGGCTCGCCAATGGGCTGGGTGTCGGCCCGCCGGCGCAGCAATCTTTGAATTTCCAACCGCTCGCCACTGGTGTCACCGCTTTCGAGTTGCAGCTCGCAACCGACAAACCATTCGCCTTCCGGGCCACTCACCTGGCGGTAACCCACCTGATATTCGTGGGGAAGCCGCCAACGCACGGCGCCCCGGCGGTCGATGGTCTGTACCAATACCACCCGTTCCCAGATCTCGCCGCCGAAGGCGCCGGCATTCATGGCCAGGGCGCCGCCCATGGTGCCCGGAATACCGGCAAGAAAGGCGGCACCACGCAGACCTTCTCGCGCCGCCTGCCGGGCCACCACCGCGCAGGTGGCGCCAGCCCCCACCCGCAGGCGGCCGCCCGGCAGGAGCTCGATCTGGTCCAACCTGCCCTGCAAGGCGATGACGGTGCCCGGAAAACCGCCGTCCCTTACCAGCAGGTTGCTGCCCAACCCCAGCCACAACAGCGGTTCCGACGGCGGCAGCGCCCGCAGAAAATCGGCCAGGTCTTCCAGATCCTCGGGCTGGAAGTAATATCTTGCAACGCCGCCGGCCCGCCAGCTGGTGTGATTGGACATTGGCTCGTTGTAGAGCAGCATGGTGGCCGGCGCCCGGGCCTCAGCGTTTTGTCCCATCTCTTCTGTTCCTCCTGTCATCACCGCCCGCGGTGCGGCATGTCACGGTGGAGACACCTCCTCCATGGCGCGCGCCACCGGCGGCCAAACGTCCACTGCTTCGCAAAGACTCCCCACAACCCATGTGCAGGAACCTCATGGCATTTCGCTGTTTCATCATCCGCACCATTCCCCCGACAGTTTCCGGGCGAGCTGCCCGATATTCCCGGCGCCCATCAGCAGCACCAGATCCCCCTCACGCACCAGCGCTTGAAGCACCGGCGGAATCTCGTCCAACGTCTCGGCAAAAATCGGCTCCACCATGCCGCGCGCCCGCACCGCCCGGCTCAGCTCGCGCCCGGTGGCATCGGGCAACGGCTCTTCGCCAGCCGGATAGACCTCGGTGAGCACCAGCAGATCAGCTTGCGAAAGCACACGCACGAAATCCTCGAAAGCCTCGCGGGTACGGCTGTAGCGGTGGGGCTGGAACACCAGCACCAGACGGCGGTCGGGCCACCCCTCGCGCACCGCCGACAAGGTCGCCTCGATTTCGCGCGGATGGTGGCCGTAGTCGTCCACCAAAGAGAAGCTCACCGCGCCATGACGGCACCCCTCGGTCACCTGGAAGCGTCGGCCTATGCCCTGGAACCGTTCCAGCGCGTGCTGGATCGCGGCTTGTTCCACCCCCAGCTCCCGCGCCACGGCAATGGCGGCCAGGGCATTGAGCACGTTGTGGCGGCCCGGCAGGTTGAGATTCACGCGGTAGGGATCGAACCCCTCCCCTTCCACGGTGAAACCGGTTTTCCGTCCCACCACCTGAATGTCGGTGGCTCTGATGTCGGCCTCGGGCGAGGCGCCGTAGGTGATGAACTGGCGGGTCACCCGAGGGAGCAGGCGCCGCACGCCGGGATCGTCGGCGCAGAGAATGGCCAGTCCATAGAAGGGCAGGTGGTGGAGGAACTCCACGAAGGCGTCCTCCAGGCGGGCGAAGTCGCCGCCGTAGGTGGCCATGTGGTCGCGGTCGACGTTGGTCACCACCGCCATCATGGGTTGCAGATAGAGGAAAGAGGCATCGCTTTCATCCGCCTCGGCCACCAGCACCTCACCGGTCCCCAGGCGGGCGTGGCTGCCGGCGGCGTTGAGACGACCGCCTATGACGAATGTGGGGTCCAGGCCACCTTCCATGAGCAGGCTGGCCACCAGGCTGGTGGTGGTGGTCTTGCCGTGGGTGCCGGCCACCGCCACGCCGTAGCGGAAACGCATGATCTCGGCCAACATCTCCGCCCGGGGCACCACCGGAATGCGTGCCGCCCGCGCCGCGGCCACCTCAGGATTGTCCTCCTTCACCGCGCTGGAAATGACCACCGCATCGGCTCCGCCCAGGTTTTCCGGCGCATGGCCGATATGGATGGTCGCGCCCTGCTCCGCCAGCCGGCGGGTGGCGGCGTTCTCAGCCAGGTCGGAACCGCTGATCTCATAGCCGAGGTTGAGCATCACTTGAGCGATGCCATTCATGCCGGAACCACCGATGCCCACAAAATGGAGACGGCGGATGCGTCCCATGGCTTCTGCGGCGTGTACCCTGGGCATCTGCCTTTCTCCATTCACGCCGCCACCTCCATGCACTGTTCGGCCACCTCGCGGGTGGCATCCGGGCGCCCCAGGGCCCGGGCCCGTCGGCTCATCTCCAGCAAGGTGGCCCGATCGGCACACAGCTCACGCAGCAGCCCGGCCAGGGAGGCGGAAGTCAACTCCTGTTGCGGCAGCAACCGCGCCGCGCCCGCTTCCACCAGATAACCGGCATTGCGGGTCTGGTGATCGTCCACGGCATGGGGATAGGGCACCAATACGGCACCGAGTCCCACCGCCGCCAGCTCGGACACTGTCAGCGCGCCAGCACGACACACCACCAAGTCCGCCCAGGCGTAGGCCTTCGCCATCTGTTCGACAAATTCTGTCACCTCGGCCTCCACGCCCACCTCACGGTAGGCGGCCTTGGTGGCCTGAGCCTTGCCCCGCCCCGCCTGGTGGCGAACCTCCAGTCCCAGGGCCGCCTCGGCCAGGGCCGCTGGCACCTGTTCATTGAGCGCCTGGGCGCCCAGGGAGCCTCCAAGAACCAATAGCCGAATCGGTCCGTGACGATCGGCGAAGCGCGCCTCCGGCTCTGGGAGTTGCAACAGCTCGGCACGCACCGGATTGCCGGTGGCAATGGCTCGGGTCGCTGGCGGAAAACTGCCAGGAAAGGCCTCCAGCACCCGGCTGGCGAACCGGGCCAACCAGCGGTTGGCCATGCCCGGCACGGTGTTCTGTTCATGAATCACCAACGGAATACCCCTCAGCCGGCTGGCCAGACCACCAGGCGCGGTGACGAATCCCCCCATGCCCAGCACCACCTGGGGACGCAGCCGCCCCAGTTGCCGCCAGGCCTGAATCACGGCACGGGTGAGACGAAAAGGCGTCAACACCAAGCCACCGACTCCCTGACCACGCAGCCGGTGAGCCGCCACGGTGACCAGGGGAAAACCAGCTGCCGGGACGGTGTGCGCCTCGAAGCTCTCGGGGGCGCCCATCCAGCTCACCTGCCA
>JALVUB010000116.1 GCA_027023915.1 Sedimenticola sp. | reverse complement strand
GATCACCGACGGCCGCTTCTCTGGCGGCACCTCCGGGCTCTCCATCGGCCACGTCTCTCCCGAGGCGGCCGGCAAGGGCAACATCGCCCTGGTGGAGGAGGGCGACACCATCGAGATCGACATTCCCAACCGTTCCATCCGCGTGGCGGTGAGCGACGAGGAGCTGGCCCGCCGCCGCGAGGCGATGGAGGCGCGCGACAACCCCTGGCGACCGGCCAGCCGCGACCGTGTGGTGAGCCAGGCGCTGCGAGCCTATGCCGCCATGACCACAGACGCGGCGCGTGGCGCGGTGCGGGACATCAGCCAGGTTGAAGAGTGTAAGTGAACCGCGCGTTCCGCGGTGGAGTGGGTAGAACCATGTTCGGCAGGGCGCTTCTTTTTCTGGTGCTGTTCAGCCTGGTGACCGGTGTGCAGGCTGGCGGCAAACTGGTGCAGACGCCCTACAAGGACCCCAAGGTGGTGTTCGATTTCTACCTGGATGATCCAGCCAAGATGGGCAGTGCCCTCTATTGGATTCGCTCTTACATGAATCCCCTGATGGAGCCGCCCTACGATCTGGCACCGGAATTCATGAAGATCGTGGTGGTGATCCACGGTACCGAAATCGTTACTCTGGCGCGTTCCAACTACAGCAAGTATCGAAAAATAGTGGATCGCATGCGCTACTACGCCAGCCTGGGCGTGAAATTCAAGGTTTGTGCCCTGGCGGCATCCGATTTCGGTTACAAGGTGGAAGATTTTCAGGATTTCGTCGAGGTGGTGCCTTCCGCCATCACCGAGCTGGCCCACTGGCAGCAGAAGGGTTATGCGCTCATCGTTCCCCGGGTGTTGGAAAAACGCTTTTCGCTGGAAGAGATCCGCTGATCTGCCGCTCTTTGGGTCTTCCAGACGGACCTGGGCCCTGTGGTAAGGTGTAGTGGCCATGGTAACCGCTGTCTCTCACCTTCCCGAAACAGGCACCCTTTCCCAGGCACAACTCACCGCCTGGCTGGCGCGGCTTGCCGGCCATCGCGAGCGGAACGAGATTCATCAGATTTCCCGGGCGCTGCAACTGGTGGCTGAGGTTCACGGCAGCGAGATGGTGGTCGCCGGAATGGAGCATCGTCTGGCATTGGTGCGGACCGCCGACATTCTCGACCAGCTCAAGCTGGACACCCCCACCCTGGTGACCGCCCTGCTGGCCGATCTTCCCGAGAGCCGTCTGGAGCAGGCAGCGGAGTTTGGAGAGCAGGTTCGGCGGATGCTGGGTGACCTGCTGCGCATACGCACGCTTTCGGTGTCGGGCGAGGCCGACGCCGACGAGCGCCAAAGCGAGAACCTGCGCCGCATGTTGCTTGGGTTGGCCGACGACGTGCGGGTGGTGCTGGTGGTGTTGGCCCGGCGGCTGCAACTGATGCGTTCGCTCAAATATCTGGACGATTCCGGTGAGCGCAAGCGCATTGCCGCCGTTACTCAAAGAATTCATGCCCCGCTGGCCAACCGGCTCGGTATCTGGCAGCTCAAATGGGAGCTGGAAGACCTTTCTCTCCGCTTTACCCGGCCGGAAGAGTACCAGGCCATCGCCAACGCCCTGGAGGAGAAGCGCGCCGAGCGGGAAGCCTTCATCGAGCGTGTCATCCAGCGGTTGCAGGCCAGTTGTCGAGAACATGGCATCGAGGCCCGCATCACCGGCCGCCCCAAGCATATCTACAGCATCTGGAAGAAGATGCAGCGCAAGCGGGTCGATTTCAGCCAGATCTTCGATGTGCGCGCGGTGCGGGTGCTGGTGGAGACGGTGCCTCAGTGTTATGAGGTGCTTGGCATGGTGCATGGTGCCTGGCAGCCGGTACCGGGCGAGTTTGACGACTATATCGCCCATCCCAAGCCCAACGGCTACCGTTCCCTGCACACCGCGGTGATTGGTGACGATGGCAAGCCGCTGGAGGTGCAGATCCGCACCTGGGAGATGCACGAGCACGCCGAGCGGGGGGTGGCGGCCCACTGGCGCTACAAGGAGGGCGGCAAGAGCGATGAGGAGTTGGAGCGGCGCATAGAGTGGATGCGGGCCTGGCTGGAGCAACCGTTGGATGGGAGTGAGTCGG
>JALVUB010000115.1 GCA_027023915.1 Sedimenticola sp. | reverse complement strand
TGGGCGGCAGGGGAAAACGGTGGAGGTTCTTGACCAGATATTCGTAGATCTCCAGTTGGCGGCGGGTTAGGTTGGGCAGATCGTGGAGTTTCATGGCAGGTTCCTGAGTGCTAATTTGGTTCTATTGTAGAACATTTTGAAAACGAATGCGTGAGGCGCGCTGGCCGTTGTTCCTGATAGAATTCCCACCTTTTCCGTCAGCGAACAAAAATGACCGTAAAAACCCGATTCGCCCCCAGCCCCACCGGCTACCTGCACGTGGGCGGCGCGCGCACGGCGCTCTTTTCCTGGCTCTTCGCCCGCCGGCACGGCGGCAAGTTCATCCTGCGCATCGAGGACACCGACCTGGAGCGTTCCACCCAGGAGTCGGTGAACGCCATCCTGGAAGGGATGACCTGGCTGGGGCTGGAGTACGACGAGGGGCCTTTCTACCAGACCCACCGCTTCGACCGTTACAACGAGGTGATCGACCAGCTCCTGGAGAAGGGGCTCGCCTACCGCTGCGACTGCTCCAGGGAACGGCTGGAGAAGCTGCGCGAGGAGCAGATGGCCAGGAAGCTCAAGCCGCGCTACGACGGCCACTGCCGCAACCGAAACGTGGACCCGGACAAGCCCCACGTGGTGCGCTTCCGCAACCTGGACGAGGGCACGGTGGTGTTCCGCGACCTGGTGCGGGGCACCATCCGGGTGAGCAACAGCGAGCTGGACGATCTCATCATCCGCCGCAGCGACGGCTCGCCCACCTACAACCTCACCGTGGTGGTGGACGACGCCGACATGGGCATCACCCACGTCATCCGCGGCGACGACCACATCAACAACACGCCGCGCCAGATCAACCTGCTGCAGGCGCTGGGGCTGCCGGTGCCCGAGTACGCCCACCTGCCCATGATCCTGGGCCCCGACGGCCAGCGCCTCTCCAAGCGCCACGGCGCGGTGAGCGTGATGCAGTACATGCGCGACGGCTTCCTGCCCGAGGCGTTGCTCAACTACCTGGTGCGCCTGGGCTGGTCCCACGGCGACCAGGAGATCTTCTCGGTGGACGAGATGGTGGAGCTGTTCGACCTCTCCGAGGTGAACCGCTCGCCCTCCACCTTCAACACCGAGAAGCTGCTCTGGATCAACCAGCACTACATCAAGCGCCTCGACCCGGCCCACGTCGCCCGCCTGCTCTCGCCCCACATGGGGGACCTGGACATCGACCCGGCCGAGGGGCCCGACCTGGTGAAGGTGGTGGAGGCCCAGCGCGAACGCGCCCAGACCCTGGCGGAGCTTGCAGCCATTTCGGCCTTTTATTACCGTGATTTCGACGATTACGACCCCAAGGCCGCCAAGAAGGGGCTCAGGCCCGCCGCCCTGGAGCCGCTGAAGCTGGCGCGGGAGAAGTTGGCCGGCCTGGACGAGTGGCGCCGGGAGGAGATCCACGCCGTGCTCCAGGCGGTGGCGAAGGCGCTGGAGGTGGGCTTCGGCAAGGTGGGGATGCCCCTGCGGGTGGCCGTCACCGGCGGCAGCCCCTCGCCCGACCTGGATCTCACCATGGAGATGGTGGGCAGGGCCGCCTGCCTGCGGCGGATCGACCGGGCCATCGAGTACATCGAAAACGCGGTGTCGGGCTGAAGCCCGACCTACAGCGACCGTGAGCTTTTGTGGGTTGGGTAGAGCGAAGCGTGCCCAACGGAACAGGAAAGATGTTGGGCACGGCGCTGCGTGCCTACGTCATGTGCCCGCCCATGTAGGTCGGGCTTCAGCCCGACAACAACGGACTTGAGATCAGGATAACGATGTCGGAACAAAGCAAACCCACCAACTTCATCCGCCAGATCATCGAGGCGGACCTGGCCAGCGGCAAGCACAAGAAGATCCACACCCGCTTCCCGCCGGAGCCCAACGGCTATCTCCACATTGGCCACGCCAAGTCCATCGTCCTCAACTTCGGCATCGCCGAGGACTACGGCGGCGAGTGCAACCTGCGCTTCGACGACACCAACCCCCACAAGGAGGACGTGGAGTATGTCGAGGCGATCAAGGAGGATGTGCGCTGGCTCGGCTACCAGTGGTCCGGCCTCTACTACGCCTCCGATTACTTCGAGCAGCTCTACCAGTTCGCCGTGGAGCTGATCGAGAAGGGGCTGGCCTACGTCTGCGACCTCACCCCAGAGCAGGTGCGCGAGTACCGCGGCACCCTCACCGAGCCGGGGCGCGAGAGCCCCTACCGCAACCGTTCCGTGGAGGAGAACCTGGATCTTTTCCGCCGCATGCGCGCCGGCGAGTTCCCCGACGGCTCGCGCACCCTGCGGGCCAAGATCGACATGGCCTCGCCCAACATGAACATGCGCGATCCCACCCTCTACCGCATCCGCCGGGGCGCCATCCACCACCAGACGGGCGACGAGTGGTGCATCTACCCCATGTACGACTTCACCCATCCCATCTCCGACGCCCTGGAGGGGATCACCCACTCTCTCTGCACTCTGGAGTTCGAGGATCACCGGCCCCTCTACGACTGGGTGCTCGACCACATCAGCGCCCCCTGCCATCCGCGCCAGATCGAATTCGCCCGCCTCAACCTCGAGTACACGGTGATGAGCAAGCGCAAGCTCACCCAGCTGGTGGAGGAGGGCCACGTGGAAGGCTGGGACGACCCGCGCATGCCCACCATCGCCGGCCTGCGGCGGCGCGGCTACACCCCGGCGGCCATCCGTGATTTCTGCAACCGCATCGGTGTCACCAAGGTGGACGGCACCGTGGAGATGGGGGTGCTCGAAGCGAGCATCCGCGAGGATCTGGACCGCACCGCCCCCCGGCGCATGGCGGTCCTCGACCCGCTCAAGGTGGTGATCATCAACTATCCCGAGGGGAAGGTGGAGACCCTGGAAGCGCCCAACCACCCCAAGGACGACGCCATGGGCAGCCGCCGGCTCAAGCTCACCCGCGAGATCTACATCGACCGCGCTGACTTCCGCGAGAGCGCCAACAAGAAGTACAAGCGGCTGGTGCTCGGCGGCGAGGTGAGACTGCGCAACGCCTACACCATCATCTGCGACGAGGCGGTGAAGGACGACCAGGGCGAGATCGTCGAACTGCGCTGCCACTACGATCCCGACACCCTGGGCCGCAACCCCGAGGGACGCAAGGTGCGGGGCGTCATCCACTGGGTCTCCGCCAGCGAGGGGGTGCCAGCCGAGGTGCGCCTTTACGACCGCCTCTTCCGGGTGCCCAACCCCGCCGCCGGGGACGCGCCCCTGGGCGAACTGCTCAACCCGGATTCCCTCCAGGTGGTGCAGGCGGTGGTGGAACCCGCCGTGGCCGACGCCGCCCCGGGGGAGCGCTTCCAGTTCGAGCGCGAGGGCTACTTCTGCCGCGATGCCGTGGAGGCGGAGCGGGGCAGGCTGGTGTTCAATCGTATCGTCACCCTGCGCGACTCCTGGGCGAAACTGGAAGGCAAGCAGCGGTAGCTTATTCCAGCGGGATGGTCAGCCGGGCGATCAGGCCACTGGTGCCGTCCTGGCGGTTGGCAAGTTCAAAGCCGATGCCCAGCTGTTCCGCCGCCAGGGAGACGATGGAGAGACCAAGACCACAGCCTTCCACTTCCTGCCCCGCCAGCCGCACGAAACGGCGCCGCACCTCACTCAACTGCGACTCGGGAATGCCCGGGCCTTCATCCTCCACGGTGATGACGGCCGAGTTTCCCGATTTCTCCACGCGGCACTGGACAACGCTTCCCTCCGGGCTGTAACGGACGGCGTTGTCCAACAGGTTGCGAAGCATGATGGAGAGCAGGTGCGGGTTGCTCTTCACTTCGATTGCGCTGTTGCCTCGGGGTTGAATGTCCACCTTTTTTTCCGCCGCCAGGGACTGGAGTTGCTCAAGCGTCTCTTTGCACAGTTCTGCGACTTTGCATACCCGTTGGTCTCCGTTGTGTACTTCAGCAGGTAGCCGGCCCAGCACCAGCAGCTGTTTTATGAGGTGAGTGCTCTGATCCACAGCCTGAACGATCTGCTGTAACGACTTCTGACGTTCCTCCTCGGATGGCGCGTTGAGCGCAAGCTGGCTGTGCAGACGGATACTGGAGAGGGGCGTCCGCAGCTCGTGAGAAGCATTGGCGGTGAACCGGCGTTCATTCTCCATGGCATCGTCCAGGCGCAACAGCAGGCCGTTCAGCGCGTCCACCAGAGGGGTAACCTCCTCGGGTACCTTGGTATTGCGGATGGGCACCAAATGGGTGGCTTTTTGTTGACGTACCTGTTGCGAGAGCTGTTCCAACGGAGACAGTCCCTTCTTTACCAGGAAGTAGATGATGAGCAACAGCAGGGGTAGCAGTATCAACAGCAGATTGAGGGAAGGCCGCAATATCTTTTCCGCCAGCTCATTTCTGGCTTTGTTGTCCTCCCCGGTGTAGATGCGAAATGGCGTGCCTACCGGATAGAGACCGAACACCTGCCATTTCTTACCGTCGATGACAGGGGTGCTGTAACCGGGACGATCCGCCATGGGCGTAGCCGGCGCGTCCTGCGAGTGGAGCACGAGAACATCGCCTTTCCACACCTGAAAGCCGATATGTTTTTCGTATTTGTGAGCCAGCGTGTGCCGGTAAATTCTTACCGTATTCTGGTTGCTGCCATTATCCAGGCCCCAAAGAGAGAGATCGGCGATCATGCCCGCGGTCTGGACCAGCTCGGCGTCGAAGATCTCTTCAATCTCGGTCAGGGTTTTTTCGTAGATGTAATACATGAGGCCGCTGATTCCCAGCAGAAGGGGAACCACCACGCCGATCATGATCTGCTTTCGGATCGATTTCACTAGGGCACCATGTAGCCGAAGCCACGAACCGTTTTAATCAGTTTCTTCCCCAGTTTTTTGCGCAGATTGTGAATATGCACTTGCAGCGCGTTGCTGGCCACCTCCTGATCCCAGCCATAGAGCTGGCTTTCCAACTGTGACCGGCTCAGGGGTCGGCCCTGGTGTTCGAGCATATAGAGCAAGAGCGAAAACTCCTTGTTGGAAAGGGGGACGGGCTTACCCTTTTTCGATACCTGATGGGTAGCTGGGTCGATCAGCAGATCATCATACCTCAGACTGGGCTGGCTGCGGCCGCTGCTGCGGCGGATGAGCGCGCGGATGCGCGCGAAAAGTTCCTCGATTTCGAAAGGTTTGCTCAGATAGTCGTCCGCGCCCATGTCGAGAGATGTCACCTTGTCGCAAAGTCCGTCCCGGGCGGTGAGAACCAGCACCGGTGTGGCGACTTCCCGTGCCCGTGCTTTCTTCAATATCTGGTGGCCGTCCAGGTTCGGCAGGCCCAGGTCGAGGATAACCGCCACATACTCTTCCGTGGTGAGGGCCTGTAGGGCCTGTTGGCCGTCCTTCAACCAGTCAACCGTGTAGCCTTCACGGCCCAGGGCGGTTTTCAGGCCCTCGCCCAGTAGTGGGTCATCTTCCGCCAGTAACAGTCTCATGAGCGATGTTTGTCCACCTATGGGGCAACGTCAGCGTTCCGCGTATTGTCGCAGAATCGGTGCCTGGCGGTTGAGCGCCCTGTCCACGATGCCGGGCAGCAGGGCGTTGACGCGGGCAAAAAGGGATTCAGGAAAACCGATGAACAGCTCCTTGCGCTCCTTGCGGATGGCGGTGACGATCTGCCGCGCCACATATTCAGGTTCGTCGAATTGCATGTTGATCTTGGTTGCCATTTCATAAACGGCCGGCGGGTTCATGGCGGTTCGCACAGCGCGAGGCGCCACATAGAGCACCTTGATGCCACGACCGGAAAATTCTCTGCGCAGCGCCTGGGAAAAACCCCTCATGGCGAACTTGCTGGCGGAGTAGGTGGTGAAGCAGGGGAAACCGATGGAGCCGAAGGTGGAGCCCACGTTCACCACCAGTCCGCCACCCTGTTTCTTCATCAGCGGCAATACCGCCTGGGTCATGAGCATGGGGGCCACCACGTTGACCTGAATGATTTTCTCGATCTGTTCCGGGCGTTGGCTGTCGAACTGCACGAAAGCGTTGATGCCCGCCAGGTTGATGAGAACATCCACGCCGCCAAAGGCCGATTCCATGACCGCCATGCAGTAACTGCGGTCTTCGTGTTTGGTGACATCGGCCCGAATAAAAGCGCACCATGAAGGAGGGGCGTCGAGAGCGGTTTCCAACTCTTCCAGTTCCTCTTCCACCAGCCCCACCAAGCCGAGTCGGGAGCCGATTTCGAGCAGCTGTTCGGAAAGACAGCTTCCGATACCGCCGGTGGCGCCGACCAGAAGAACACGTTTGCCTTCAAGTTCCATCAGTTGCTTGCCTCCCTGAGTTGTTGTCTTGCCTTGGAAAGTTTTGCTTCGGCTTCCTTTCGCCGTCCTTTGTCCGCCAGCGGGCGGTCGGGGCGGGGCGGTGCCGCCTTGGCTTTTTGCAGATAGCGCACCGCTTCATTCACCCTTCCCTGGGACAGCAGGAAATCGCCGTAGAAGTAATTGGGATCGATGCCATCTGGATTGATCTCGAGCGCCTTGCGCAGATAGGCCTCGGCCTTTTTCTTGTCGCCGAAGGCCAGTGGCCAGCCGGGTACTTGGTAATAGAGGCTTCCAAGAGAGGTGTAAATGGAGCCGTTTAACGCCTTGGGGTCGATCTTTTCCGCTTCTTCGAGCAAGGTTTTCGCCTCCTTCACTTTTTTCAGGGCGGAAAAGCCGCCGGTCACGCCCGCGTCCGTGCTGAGTACTATGGCCAGCCAGATCTTGGGCTCGGCGCGGTTGGGATATTTGTCCGCCAGCCGGCGGGCTTTCTCCATGAGCTGATCGAAAGCCTTTTCCTGCTGGTTTTTGGGAGTCTGGTAGTTGGCCACCGCCCATCCCTTCTGGATTTGCAGTAATTCATCCGGCAGGGCCGCCAACAGTTGGGGCGCGGCGGACAGCAACAGAACAAGCAGAATGAATTTTTTGGTCATCGGATGTCTCCTCAAAAGCGTTTGATTAACCGGCTGTGGCCGTGGTTGTGAGCGCGTTTTCAGGACCGCTTTCCAGGCCGCGGAAGATGTTTCCGTAGAGCAGGTACATCATTTTTGCCATGTGGATGACGGCCTGCTGGTCTTCCGGCTGTTGAATGCGGTTCATGAGATTTCGCAGAAAATTCATGTGGCTGATGTCCAGGGAACCGTGGGATCGGAGGTATTTGAATGCGTTGTCCGGCAATCCCAGCTTCTCCTGAATGGCACCGGCGCTGCGGGTGGCCAGCTCCACGCTGACACCCTCGAGCACCAGCACCATGCCGAAAAAGCTCACCGGGTTGCCTCGCTGGACGCTGTCCCAGGCGTAGGCCACCATCAGCTCCGTCGTCGGCGCGGGGCGTCCGGCGCGCACGGCTTCCTTGTCGCCGCCGCAGGCCTCGATATCGTCGAGAATCCACTCCTGGTGGCCCGTCTCCTCCTCTATGTATTTGGCGATAGCTTCCCGCAGCCACTCCTTTTCCCCGGGAATGCGCGCGCCACAGGCCATGAGCAACGGAACGGTGTTTTTGACGTGGTGGTAGGCCTGGGTGAGAAACGCAAGGTACAGCTCGAGGTTCACATCGCCCCGCATGCCGCGCTGAATGAGGGGTATGGCGAGGAACTCCCGCCTGGCTGCCTCGGTCTCTTCCACCAGCCGGTCAAAGAAAGACCGCGTGTCCTGGTGCATAAAGCGCCTCCAGTCGTGTCTTGAAATGTTGTTCTATGACCTGGTGTATTGGACGGCCATTGGATGTCAGCTCACCGTTTTCCAGGGTGAATCCGCTACCGATGACGTAACCATGGATACGGGCATATTCCGGCAGTCGCTGGTTGACCAAGTCGATAGCCCGCTGTATTTCCAGCGGCGTTGATTCCGGTGCCGGCGTGACGACGGCGCTCAACCAGGGAAGGCCATCGCCAAAAACCGCGATCTGGGCGATGGCGGGATCGCCAAGCATCTCCGCTTCCACCCATTCCGGCGAAATGTTGCGGCCGAAGGAGTTGATGATTACCGACTTCTTTCTTCCCTGAACATAGAGATAGCCTTCCTCGTCCAGGTCTCCCAGGTCTCCGGTGGCAAGCCATGGGTCATCAACCGGCGGCTGGTTCAGGTAGCCGTGGAAACCGCTGCCTTTCACAAGAATCTCACCGTCTTCAGCCAGACGGACGGCAAAACCGGGCAATGGCCGGCCCACGGAACCGGGACGATTTGCCGATGGGGTGTTCAGGGCGACAACGGATGCTGCTTCCGACAAGCCATAGCCCTCGTAAACCGGCAGGCCGCTTGCGACAGCTTCTTCCAGCAGGCTGCCGGCCACGGGCGCGCCACCAACGGCGATGAAACGGAAACTGTTTGGCAGGGCCTCCCTGATCTGAAGATGGAGGAACAACTTGAGCAGTTCCGGTGTCAGTATGATGCTGGTGGGACGCAGCTTTTTCAGGGTGGCCACAAGACGCTCGGGGTCGATGTTTCCCGGACCCTGCCAGCCCAGCTCCCTGGAGGAGGGCGTCAGGATGGTGGCGCCGGCCAGCAATGGCACATAGACAGAGCCGATGTTTTCCAGCAGCACAGCCAGCGGCAACAGGGCCAGGGCGCGATCCGATAAGCGTGCCTCGGCGGCCTGCACCAGATTGGCGGCGGTGGATTCTATGTTTTTCAGCATCAGGGGCACGCCCTTGGGCGTGCCCGTGGTTCCCGAGGTGTAGGTGATTTTCGCCGCTGATGTTGGTTTGTGCTCAACCGCGTCCAGCTCAAGAAAATAGAGCGTTTGTTCCATCAGGGGCACCACATGGCGACAGGCGATCTCCACCACGGAGCCGACCCGTTCCGGGTTGTCGGTGACCACCATCGTCACGCCGGCGTCGTTCAGCGCGTGGTGGAGCTGCCCGTCACTGAAAAAAGGGGGCAGGGGAAGGCAGCTTCTGCCGGCTTGGATGGCGGCCAGGTCGGCGGCGATCCAGGCCGGGCTGTTGTCCAGATAGAGCGCTATGGTGCCGGTGCCTGAGCTGAAGCGCGATGACAGATGGGTGACGGTTTCCAGAAGGCGCTTCCAGGAGATTTTCGTGGCGCCGTTCTCGATGGC
>JALVUB010000114.1 GCA_027023915.1 Sedimenticola sp. | reverse complement strand
GACGAACACCGGCTGGCCATGGACCGGGATGCGGCCCACCAGTTGCCAGCTCTCCATGTCCATCACCAGCACCTCGTGGTGACCCACCGCCGGGAAGAAGGCGCGCCGCCCGGCGATGGCCCACCCCTCCAGGTGGGGCATCTTGTAGACGGGCAGCTTCTGCTCGCCCTTGCCGTAGTGGTCCAGGATGCGCTTGACCCCTTTCTCCGGGTGCCAGAGATCGAGCAGCGCCAGGCCGTCCTCGCCAAAGAGGCCGGCGATGTAGTAGCGGCCGTCGGGGGTGATGAGGCCGTCGTAGGGCTGGCGGCCGACGCCGGTGAATTTGGTGAGCCTGGGGTGGGCGGGATCCTTCATCTCCAGCAGCCAGATCTCGCCGGTGTCGTAGAGGCTGAAGACGAAACGGCCGCCCGGCGCGTCCACCAGCCCCACGGTCTTGGAACGCTTGTTCCCGAACGGTGTGGCGGGAATGTCGGCCACCAGGGAGAGGTCATCGGCGGAGAAGACCTTCACTCCGCCTGGCTCGTAGTTGGAGACGGCCACCAGCTTGCCGTCCTGGGAGATGGCGCCGCCGATGCTGTTGCCGCCCTGGAGGATGCGCTTGACGATGCGGCCGCAGAGCATATCCACCTTGGTCAGCCCGCCGTCGCGGCCAAAGACGTAGGCGTAGCGCTCGTCACGGGAGTAGACCACCGAGGCGTGGGAGAGGTCGCCCAGCCCCGCCACATGGAAGAGCGCCCTGTGGTGGGTGGTGTCCACGATTTGCAGGGATCCGGAGGCGCGCTCAATAATGACGCCAAGATCGCCGGTGCCCCGCAGCAGACAAGCGGCATGGGTGGTCAGGGAGACGACACTGAGCAGCAAGAATGTCAGCAGGCGTTTCATTCTGTTTTGCCCTCCTTGAGCCGGCCGGCCAGCCACCAGGCTTCATCGGGTTTGAGAAAAGGGAGCCAGGGTGGCATGGGCGTGCCGGGCCTGCCGTGCAGAATGGTGGCGGCCACCTGTTCGCGGGTCAGATGGGATAGCTGTTTGGGGTTCAGCGCCGGTCCCAGACCACCCTTCAGCTGGATGCCGTGACAGGCGCCGCAGTCCTGATGCAGAAGATAGAGAATTTCCTGCTGGCGCGCGGGCTTTGGGGCGGCGTGGACGATGCCGGCCAGGATCAGCAAAGTGGCTGTGGAGAGCAGTTGTTTCAACTCGGAAATCTCTGATTCCCAATGAGAATTTTACTCTACTCAAGGGCGCTGAAAGCAGCCTTGATCTCAGTCAACGGAAACGAAAAAAGGGGGCTCGAAAGCCCCCTTGATATGGTGCTCGCCAGCCTGCTCAGTGACCGCCGGTTTCGTGGCGACGATGCACGGCGAAGATGCCGGTGGGTGTCTTGATGCCCTTGATGGTCTTCACCAGCTTCAGCGATTCGTCATCATAGACGCGCACCACATTTTCCTTCCAGTCGGAGACATAGACGTACTTGCCGTCCTTGTCCGGCTCGGCGTGGAGCGTTTGGGTGCCGTCGTTGATGCGCTTCACCACCTTGAAGGGCGGCGCCTTCTCAAACACGGTGATCTCGCTCGGCTTGGGCGGGAAGACAGAGTCAGCCCAGACGTACTTCATGTTTTCGGTGGTGCGGATGAACAGGCCCGGGGCATCGGTTTTGACAGTGCCGACGATTTCGTTGTTGTCGGTGCGCCAGATGGTCACCTTGCCCTCGCCGATGTGGGGGGTGCCGGCATATTGCACACCGTTGACCTCCCACACAGCGCCCTCTCCGGGGTGGGGTTTGGTGCCGGTCTTGATCTGCTTGATGATCTTCATGCTGGCCACATCGATGGCCGCCACCCAGTTGGATGACTGGGAGGCCAGATAGAAGACCTTGTTGTCCGGCCGCAGGAAGCCGTCGTGCAGGATCTTGCCGACATTGGCCACTTTTTTGATCGGAAAATCGGGCTTGCTCCAGTCAATGCGCCACACCTGGCCACCCTCTTTCAGGGCCATCAGGAAGTAAGGCCCGACTTTCTTGGGATCCACATCGTTCACCGAGCAGATGCGGGAATCCACATAATCGCCGTCGGGGTCCTTCACATGGTGGGTGTCGATGATCTTCA
>JALVUB010000113.1 GCA_027023915.1 Sedimenticola sp. | reverse complement strand
CCACCAAGGCCCCCTCGACAGCCCCCCCGCGCAAGGCCACCAGGGCCACCACCGCCGAACTGGCAAGCCCCATTGGCGTGACCAGCATGGCCAGAACCAGGAACAGCACCGCGGTGGTTACCGCCTGCGTCCGGCCCTTCATGATCCAGGCGGCCAGCGCCTTCATCTTTACAAACCGACGGCGAGCGCCGCCGAGGGCTTATTTATGCGAATCGGTATAGGGCAGCAGCGCCAGGAAACGGGCCCGCTTGATGGCGTTGGCCAGTTGCCGCTGGTATTTGGCGCTGGTACCGGTGATGCGGCTCGGCACGATTTTGCCCGTTTCGCTCACATACTGCTTGAGCAGGTTGAGATCCTTGTAGTCGATCTCAGTGATGCCCTCCGCGGTGAAGCGGCAGTACTTCCTGCGTCGATAATAGCGTGACATGGGTCAGTTACTCCTGCACAAGGTTCAGGCGACCGCCTCGGGGGCGTTCTCCTTTTCTTCGGTCTTGGCCAGCGGGGAAGGCTCGGTGATGGCCTTGTCGCGGCGGATGGTGAGGTGGCGCAGTACCGCGTCGTTGAAGCGGAAGGCGTTTTCCAGCTCGTTGAGCGTCTTGCCTTCGCACTCGATGTTCATGAGCACATAGTGCGCCTTGTGCAGTTTGTTGATGGGATAAGCAAGCTGGCGCCGGCCCCAATCTTCCAAACGGTGGATCTTGCCAGCTTGCTCCTCGATCAAGGCGCGATAGCGCTCGATCATGGCAGGAACCTGCTCGCTCTGGTCCGGATGGACCATGAAAACGATTTCGTAGTGTCGCATTGTCACTCCTTTCGGTTTCAACAGCCTCCCGCCGCCGCGGTGAGGCAAGGAGAGCCCGTCTCGCCACGGGCAAGGAGCGCGGATTGTAGGAAAAGTGGGCTTCCAGATCAAGCCAGAACGATGCCCAGCGCCCGCAAACGGGTGGCGATGGTGGGATCATGGCTATGCAGCCAACGACTGTAAAGGGCCATGACCCGACGGGCGTCATACTCGGGATCGGGCTCGCCGGCGGCGGAAATCAGCTCCAGCAACGCGGCAAAACGCTGGGTGAGTTCCTCGAAAACCGCCCGGTTGGCGGGAGCATGCTCGGCCAGATATTCGTAAGCGCCGCTGCCCATGCCGATAAAGTAATCGCGACGAATGCCCCATCGGCGGTAACGTTCGCGCAAAAAGGCGCCGAGGAAGAGAGCCAGCTCGCCCAACCGTTGCAACAGCAGGCACCGCTGCCGGTCGTCGCCGGCGGCCAGGGCGTCACCATAGATGAGGGCCAGGGGACGAACGCCGTAGCGCCCGTCGAAATAGTCGAAAAGGTGCTCGCTGCGGCTGAAGCGGTCGAGCATGTCGCACAGATACCAGAGGGTCTCCTCCGCCGGCGGCGGTTTACAGCCCTGCACTTCGACCTCACGCGCCAGGCGGTGCTGAAAAAACTCCAGCAGGGATGGAACGGCATGAAGCGATTGAGCGGTCATGGGATCACCTCCCGAACGTGCCTTTCACCTCCTTTATCGACCGGTTTACGATTTTCTTTGATGCACTCCCGGCTCCGGGGTTCAATCGAGTACGTGGCTTACCAGCCCGTCCGCCAGCTTGGGCTCGAACCAGGTCGATTTCGGCGGCATCACCTCACCGGCGTCCGCCACCGCCATCAGTTCTTCCATGGAAGTGGGATGGAGAGAGAAAGCAACCGCCCAGTCGCCAGAGTCCACCCGCTTTTCCAGCTCACCCAGGCCACGGATTCCACCGACGAAGTCGATGCGATCATCGGTGCGAGGATTTTCAATGCCCAGCAGCGGACCAATGAGATTGTCTTGCAGCAGGCTCACGTCGAGACGAGCCACAGGATCGTCGGGAACACGGTCAGCCTTTATCCGCAGCAGATACCACTGCCCCCGCAGATACATGCCGAACTCCCCCCGCTGAGCCGGCTTCACCGGCTGGCCGGAAGGAGTGACGGCAAAAGCCTCGGTAAGGCGGGCGACAAACTCTTCCGGAGACAAACCGTTGAGATCCTTCACCACCCTGTTGTAGTCGAGGATCCGCATCTGGTCGTGGGGGAAGATAACGCTTAAGAAGTAGTTATAGC
>JALVUB010000112.1 GCA_027023915.1 Sedimenticola sp. | reverse complement strand
CTGGCCCACCTCACCCCCGAACGGGTCTGGCGGGAGTTGCAGCGGGCCATGGCGGCACCTCGCCCGCGCCGCTTCGTGGAGGTGCTGCGCGAGGTGGAGGCGCTGGCGGCGCTCTTTCCCGAGATCGACACCCTGTTCGGTGTTCCCCAGCCGGAAAGGTACCACCCGGAGATCGACGCCGGCCTTCACCTGTTGCTCTGCCTCGACGCCGCCGCCCGCCTCAGCGACGACCCCCTGGTGCGCTTCGCGGTGCTGCTCCACGACCTGGGCAAGGGCACCACGCCGCCGGAACAGTGGCCCAGCCACCGCGGACACGACGAGCGCGGCGCGGCGCTGGTGGACCGCTTCTGCCACCGCTGGCGGGCGCCAAAGCACTACCACCGGCTGGCGCGCAACACCGCCCGCCACCACCTGCTGGTGCATCGCGCCCCGGAACTCAAGCCCGCCACCCTGCTCCGCCTGCTGGAGTCGCTGGACGCCTTCCGCCGTCCCGACGATTTCGAGCGCTTCCTGCTCGCCTGCGTGGCGGATGCACGCGGCCGGCTGGGGCATGAACAGGATCAGGTGCCGGAGGTGGCCTATCTAAAAGAAGCCTTCCAGACCGCCGCCACGGTATCAGCAGCGGATGTGGCGACACAAACCAGCGGCGCGGCCTTGGGGGAGGCGATCCGGCGGGAGCGGCAACGGCGCATCGCCCGTTTGAAAAGATATAATCAGCACACCAATACTGCTGGGAGCCAGAAAAATGACTAAAGCCACCAAAATAGTCCAAATCGTCATGCTCACTTCCTTTCTCGCCCTTGGTAGCTGTGGCGGTGGCGGCGCCAAGGTTAAATCCACCATGAATGCCACCACCCTGGGTCAGGAGCTGGAAGATCTGGAAAAGGCTCACAAGGACGGGCTGATCTCGGATGACGAGTACAAAAAAGCCCGCAAGGCAATTCTCAATCGCTACAAATAAGAAGGAACTCCTAGATTAATTCCTCTGGCACAAGGAGGTGCGAGCAAAATCAATGGCGTCAAGCCATTGATTCTGGACCAGGCTTGCGGCGCGACAAGTACTGATAAAGCCCATGGAGGCTTTCTTGTCCGTGTTTCTTTACGAGCCTTCCAAACAGAATCAAGACTCTTCCACCGGTAAGGCGCAGACATCCGCCACCTGCTCCAATGCGTTGCGATCGAGCAGGCGCACGTGGCTGCCCTTGATCTCCACAACCTGACGCGATTTCAGGTTCTTGATGATGCGCGAGAAGGTCTCGGGCTTTACCGAAAGGCGAGAGGCGATGACGTGCTTGGGCACGTCCAGCTCGAACTCCGCCGCGTCTTCGGGCGCCCGGGTGAGCATGAATGCGGCCACCCGGCAGGTGGCGCTGTGGAGGGAGAGGTCGTCGATCTCCCGAATCAATGCCCGCAGGCGATAACTCATGTCAGCCAACAACGCCATGCACAGATCCACCGAGCCGCGCAGCAGGTTCTTGTAGTGGTCGGCGTCGATGCTCATCACCAGGCTTTTGCCCAGCGACTGGGCGCAAACCGGATAGCGGGGCTCGTTGCGGAACATCAGCGCCTCGGCAAACGACTGCCCTTCGTAAACCAGCTCGATGACCTTTTCATTGCCGTCCGGCGCCAGCCGGAACAGCTTTATGTGCCCCTCCATCAACAGATAAAAACGTTTGGCTGGCTCACCCTGGCGGAACAGGTACTGACCATCCTCCAACCTGACCATTTTGGCCCGAGCCTCAACCTGTTTTAGCTGTTCCTCTTCAAGCCTTTGAAACAGCAGGTGTTTTTTAAGTTCTTCCTGCATCGGACCAAGATCTTTTCATAAACCGGCCGCCGTGACTGAAACAGCCCGAAAAGCCATTGGAAGGCGGGTGGAGGTGATGCCTGGATTATAGCAATTGACTTGCATCAAAGCGCAATTCGACCGGACTGGCAAAGTACTCTTACACCTCAATTCTTAAGGGAGAGAGCTGTTATGGCACAGGCATTCACCAAGGCCATGGCCAGAAACATCTTCTACGGGGGAACGGCGTTCTTCTTCCTCCTGTTTCTGGCCCTGACTTTCCAGACCCACTCCGTTGTGCCCCAACGCGACAACCACCAGGCGATAAGCGATCTGGTGGCCAAGGGCAAACAGGTGTGGGAAGAGCACGACTGCATCGGTTGCCACACGCTGTTGGGGGAAGGCGCCTATTTCGCGCCTGAGCTGGGCAACGTCTACAAGCGCTTCGGCAACAGCACCGATGCCATCAAGGCGTTCATCGCCAGCCGCCCCGAAAACGGCGTGCCGGGCCGTCGCAGCATGCCCCAGTTCCACCTGAGCGACGAGGAGCTCACCGCCGTGGCCGAGTTCCTCAAGTATGTCTCGGGAATCAAGACCTCCAGGAACTGGCCACCCACACCACAAGGCTGATCCACCAACAGTTTTTTCAGGAGCACAGTCATGAAATATCAATCACAGCAAGTCGCAAAGCTCTACTTCATTGCGGCCATCGGGCTGTTCGTGGGTCAGATCCTGTTCGGCCTGATTATCGGCGCGCAATACATCTGGGGCGACTTTCTCTTTCCCCAGCTACCTTTCAACCAGGCACGGGCCGTTCATACAAACCTGCTCATCGTTTGGCTGATTTTCGGCTTCATGGGCGCGGCCTACTATCTGGTGCCGGAAGAGGCGGAGACCGACCTGGTGATGCCCTGGCTGGCCAGGCTGATGTTCTGGATCTTTCTCGCCGCCGGCGCCGCCACCATCCTGGGCTATATCTTCCTGCCCTACGCCGATCTGGCAAAACTCACTCACAACGAGCTGTGGCCCACCATGGGGCGTGAGTTCCTTGAACAGCCCACCATCACCAAGCTGGGCATCGTGGTGGTGGCCCTGGCCTTCCTGGCCAATATAGGGCTCACCATCCTCAAGGGACGCAAGACCGTCATCAACCTGGTGCTGATGATGGGCCTCACCGGCCTGGCGGTATTCTTCCTCTTCTCCTTCTTCAACCCCACCAACCTTGTTTGGGACAAATACTACTGGTGGTGGGTGGTTCACCTCTGGGTGGAAGGCGTCTGGGAGCTGATCCTGGGCTCCATCCTCGCCTTCATCCTCATCAAGACCACCGGAGTGGACCGCGAGGTGATCGAGAAGTGGCTCTACGTCATCATCGCCATGACCCTCATCACCGGCATCGTGGGCACGGGTCACCACTACTACTGGATCGGCACCCCCGAGTTCTGGCAGTGGTGGGGTTCCATCTTCTCCGCCATGGAGCCCATTCCCTTCTTCATGATGACGGTGTTCGCCTTCAACATGGTGAACAAGCGCCGCCGCAACCATCCCAACAAGGCAGCCGTGCTCTGGGCCCTGGGCACCGCGGTGATGGCCTTCCTCGGCGCCGGCGTGTGGGGCTTCCTGCACACCCTGGCACCGGTGAACTACTACACCCACGGCACCCAGATCACCGCCGCTCACGGTCACATGGCTTTCTACGGCGCTTACGTGATGATAAACCTGGCGATGATCTCCTACGCCATGCCGCTGCTGCGTGGCCGCGAGGCTGCCAACAGCAACCGCTCGCAGGTATGGGAGATGTGGGGTTTCTGGCTGATGACCATCTCCATTGTGTTCATCACGCTGTTCCTCACCGCGGCAGGTATTTTGCAGGTCTATCTGCAGCGTTTCTCCGACAATCCCATGCCGTTCATGGAAGCTCAATCGAAAATCGTGCTTTTCTACGACCTGCGTGAGCTGACGGGCTTGGTCTTTCTCATCGGCCTGGTTGTCTATATCGCCAGCTTCTTCGTCGGCGCCAAGGAAGCTGAAGCCAAGACGGACGGTGAGGAAGTGGTGACTGCCTGACCGGTATTCGCGCCGGTCGTTTGCCCGGTTGCGAATTGCCATGGCATCCAAGGGGGCGGATGAGCGATCATCCGCCCCGTTTTTTGAAGCGCTGGAGAATCATGAGCGAGACGAAAAAACCGCGCTGGCCGCCTGGCGACCTGGTGATCTGGATCTTCATCATGGCGGAACTGCTGGTATTCGGCGTCTTTTTCGCCACCTACGCCTTCACCCGCGCTCACCATGTGGCGCAGTTCGACACTTATCAACTCACTCTGAACCGCAACGCCGCCCTCATCAACACCCTGGCGCTCATCACCAGCAGTTATTTCGTGGTGCGGGCGGTGGCCGCCATCCGCGCCGACAACAGCCAGGCCTGTTTCCGCTGGCTTCTGGCGGCGCTGGCGATGGGGCTGCTGTTCCTGGTGGTGAAAGGCGCCGAGTATCACCACCACTTCTCCATGGGGGTCAATCTCGGCACCAACACTTTCTATATGTTTTATCTCTCCCTCACCTTCTTCCACTTCCTGCACGTGGTGTTGGGCATGATTATTCTGCTGGCGGTGGCATTGAAGGCCCACCGGGGCGGCTACAGCGCCGCCGAGCACACCGGCGTGGAAACCGGCGCCAGCTACTGGCACATGGTGGACCTGGTGTGGATGATCCTTTTCCCCCTTGTTTACGTGATGCGGTGACAATCATGAACGAAACCCGCGCCAGACATCTTTTCCGCCCCTGTACCTGGGTTTATGTGGTGCTGCTGTCGCTCACTTTCATTACATGGCTGGTTGGGGTCAACCATTTTTCCGGCCGTTTCTTCGCCTTTCTGGTGTTTGGCTTCGCCTTGCTCAAGGGCCAACTTATCGGCGACTATTTCATGGGTCTGAAACAAGTGGCTGGCCCCTGGCGCTGGGTGGTCTTCACCTGGCTGCTGTTGGTGGGTATCCTCATCTCCAGCGCCTTTTGGCAGACGGTGTAATCACACCTGGAGAAACTTTTGAGCAACAAACGTGACATCCCTTTCTATCTGCCCCAGGGCAATGAGATCAGCCTGTTTGAGCAGGCTTGGCGCAACCGGCTGCCGGTGATGATAAAAGGCCCCACGGGGTGCGGAAAAACACGCTTCATCGAGCACATGGCGGCGCGGCTGGGACGTCCCCTCTACACCGTCTCCTGCCACGACGACCTCACCGCCGCCGACCTGGTGGGCCGCCACCTCATCGGTGACAGCGGCACCTTCTGGGTGGACGGCCCCCTCACGCGGGCGGTGCGCGAGGGCGCCATCTGCTACCTGGATGAGGTGGTGGAGGCGCGCAAGGACACCACCGTGGTGATCCACCCGCTCACCGACGACCGCCGCATCCTGCCCCTGGAGCGCACCGGCGAGGTGTTGAAGGCGCCACCGGAGTTCATGCTGGTGGTCTCCTACAACCCCGGCTACCAGAACCTGCTCAAGGGGATGAAGCCCTCCACCCGCCAGCGTTTCGTAGGGCTGAGCTTCAATTTTCCCGAACCCGATCTGGAAAGGCGTATCCTGGTGGAAGAGAGCGGCATCGACGAAAAGACCGCCGGCGCCCTGGTGAAGCTGGCCGGCTCGCTGCGGGTGCTCAAGGACCACGACCTGGAGGAGGCCGCCTCAACCCGGCTGCTGATCTACGCCGCCCGCCTCATGCGCAGCGGCGTCCCCGCCGGCGAGGCCTGCCGCGCCGCCCTGGCCGAGCCGCTCACCGACGACGAGGAGACACTCAAGGCGCTCAACGAGATCATCGCTGTCAGCTTTCCCCGAGGAGAAGCAGCACCATGAACAAGCCACAAAGCGACAAGACCAAGGGCAAGGGCCTGGCCGTCGCCGGCGAGGGGCTCTTTCTGCTGAATCTTCTGTTCCCGGGCATCCCGCTGCTGGTACTGGTCTATCTCTACCTGCGCCACCGCAACACCCCCCACCTCATCGTCGAGTGCCACCTCAAGCAGCCGCTCATCACCGCCCTGGTGAGCACCGCGCTCTTCCTGCTCATCAACCTGGCCGCCTGGCTGAGCGGCGGCTACAGCAGCCTGGACAACCTGGTGAGCATCCACAGCCTGGTGGCGTTGGAGGTCTACACCCTGCTGGTGTTGCTGCCCTTCACCGTCCCCGGCCTGCTGGGGCTGACCAAAGCCATTTCCGGTCAGTGCTACCGCTACCCCTTGCTGGGGCGTTTTCTCTGAAGGGCCATGTCCGGGGAGACCGCTTTTTCCGCACCACTCCAAACCGATACGCTCGGCGCCAATGCCGGCCTGCGCCTGCGGCGGCGGCGCCTGCTGTTCAAGATCGCTTTCTTCGCCCTTTTCGTGCTGGCACCGCCGCTGGACATCTTCCGCTTCGACCTGGAAAAGAACAACCTGATCCTCTTTGGCATGGACTGGACCCTGGGCTTCCCCGAATACCGCGCCGGGCTCATCTCCCTGGGGCAGCTCACCTGGAACCTGGTCTGGAAGGCAATGCTGCCGGTGCTGGGCACCGGCATCCTGCTGCTGTGGGTGGCCTGGCGCTGGGGACGCCTTTACTGCGGCTGGCTCTGCCCCCACTTCTCGGTGGTGGAGGCGGTCAACGCCCTGATGCTGCGCGCCAGCGGCAGGCCCAGCCTGTGGGAGAAGGCGCCCCTGCCGCGTGAACGGGCCGACGGCAGCCGCCGACCGCTGAGCCGCTGGTACTGGATTGCCACGATAGCCGCCATCCTCGGCTTCGCCTTTCTCTGGGCGGTTTCCTTTCTCACCTACCTGCTGCCGCCGCGGGAGATCTACCACAACCTGCTGCACGGCGCCCTCACCCCCAACCAGACGCGCTTTCTAGTCGCGGCCACGGTGGTCCTCGCCATCGAGTTCGCCTTCGCCCGCCACCTCTTCTGCCGCTTCGGCTGCGCCGTGGGCCTTTTCCAGAGCCTGGCCTGGATGGCAAACCGCAAGGCCATGGTGGTGGGATTCGACCGGCGCCGGGCGGGGGAGTGCAAAGCCTGCAACAACGCTTGCGACAACGCATGCCCCCAGCGATTGAAGCCACGCACCCTCAAGCGCAAGATGTTCACCTGCACCCAGTGCAGCGAGTGCATCGTCGCTTGCAGCCAGGTGGAAGCACGGCGTGGAAAACACAGCCTGCTGAAATGGGTGGACGGCAAATATGCTCAACACAAGATCAACGGAAAATGACCTGGCGCGTTTCAGATCTGGCGGAGTTGGTCGAGCTGGAAGAGCAGGTGGGAAGCTGGTGGCACCGCTTCATAACCCGCCGCAGCGAAACACGCTACCCGGAAGCGGCGGTAAGGTTGGAGGAGATACAGCACCTGCTGGGCATCTGGTTCCGCGCCCTGGGCGGCGATGGCGCGCTGGAGGTGGCCGGCGCCGACGCCAGCGAGATGAACGTGCGCCGCAGCCTGCTGCAGAAGGTGGCCGGCACCCAGCGCCGTTTCCACCTGGCCTGGCTGGACGACAACGCCCTGCGCCTGCCGCCGCGGATCGACGCCTTTCCCGAGCGCGCCCTCAACCGCGATCTCTACCTCTGGCTGGCGGCCCTGGCGGCCGGCGCCCAGGCGCTGCCGTCCGCCCCCTGGTTCCAGCACAACCAGCAGCTCACCCTGGCGGCCCTGGAGCACTGGCCGGGGCTCTGGGAGAAATACCAGGCCCTGGTGCGCGCCCACCTGCAACAGCGCCCCCATCCGGCCCGTCTGCCCGCCGACGAGCGCGCCCAGGAAGAGGCCATCCGCGCTGCCCTCATCGAGCCGGGCAGCCGCGCCCGACTGCCGCCCGCCGGGCGACCGCCGGCGCCCGTTCCCCTCTGGCTCCATCCCAATCCACCGGTCAGCCAGGCGATGTCGGCCAGCGAGCCCGCCACCGACCCCGAGGCCAACCGCAGCCCCGCTCAACAGCTCGAAACGGTGCCGCGCAAGTCCGCCGAGGAGGCCGACCAGCCGGAGAGCGACCGCGGTCTGATTACCGTGCGCATGGAGAACATCTTCTCCTGGGGCGAGCATGTCCACGTGGACCGGGGCACCGAGGACGAGGAGAACGACCAGCGGGCCGACGAGGTGGCGCGCGACCTCGACCGCATCAGCATCACCCGCCACGGCAAGGCCGCCAAAACAAGACTGAAGTTCGATCTCGACCTCCCCTCGGAGTCGGAGGACGACCAGGTGCTGAACGACGGCATCCTGCTGCCGGAGTGGCACTGGAAGCAGCGTCGCCTGATCCCCAACCACTGCCGCGCGGTGGAGCTGGTGGCCGCCGACGCCGAGCCGGTGCCCCTGCCCGAGCGGCTGAAGAAGACCGCCACCCGGCTGCGCAACCAGTTCCAGGCCCTGGCCCCGGCCCGCATCTGGTACAAGGCGCGACCCGACGGCGCCGAGGTTGATCTCGACGCCTACCTGCGCTACCGCACCGACCGCGCCGGCGGCTGCCGGGTGGCGGCGGACAACCTCTACCGCGAGATGCGCGCCGGCGCCCGCGACCTGGCCTGCCTGCTGCTGGCCGACCTGTCGCTCTCCACCGACACCTGGATCGACGACCACCACCGGGTGCTGGATGTGATCCAGGACAGCCTCTACCTCTTCGCCGAGAGTCTTGCCGCCACCGGCGACCGGTTCGGCATCTACGGTTTCTCCTCGCGCAAGCGCGACCCCATCCGCATCCACCGGATCAAGCACTTCGACGAACGCTACGGTGGCCGCGTGCGTGGGCGCATCGCTGCCCTCAAGCCCGGCTACTACACCCGCCTGGGCGCCGGCATCCGCTTCGCCACCCGGGTGCTGGAGACACAAGGGGCGGGACGGCGGCTGCTGCTGATCCTCACCGACGGCAAGCCCAACGACCTGGACCAGTACGAGGGGCGCTACGGCATCGAGGACACCCGCCACGCGGTGCGGGCGGCGCGCAATCTCGGCTTCCACCCCTTCTGTGTCACCATCGACGAGAAGGGCAACGACTACCTGCCCCACCTCTTCGGCACCAACGGTTACGTGGTGATCCGCAACCCCGCCGAGCTGCCGGCGGAACTGCCCCTGCTCTATGCGCGACTCACCGCTGAATGACACCCGCTCAATAGCCCCTCTCCCTCCGGGAAAGGGGTCGGGGTGAGGGGATCAAAACCATGCCCCCGCTTCCCATCGAAACCGCCCTGCCGGAGCTGGCCCGCGCCCTTGCCCGCGGCCACGCCCTCCTCTGCGCGCCACCCGGCTCCGGCAAGACCACCCGCGTGCCCCTGGCGCTGCTGGACCAGCCCTGGCTTGAGGGAAAGAAGATCCTGATGCTCGAGC
>JALVUB010000111.1 GCA_027023915.1 Sedimenticola sp. | reverse complement strand
TCCGAGGTGCAGGCGAAATGGATGAACTCGCTGATCGCTTCCAGCTCCTTGTTGCCGGCGATCCGCTCCTTGAGGAAGTACTCCACCGCCTTGACGTCGTGGTTGGTGGTGCGCTCGATGTTCTTCACCCGGCGGGCATCCTCCTCGGAGAAGTGCTCCACGATGCCGTCCAGCAGGTTGCGGGCGTGCTCGCTCAGGGGCGGCACCTCCTCGATCCGGGGGTGGTCCGCCAGCGACTGTAGCCAGCGCACCTCCACCAGCACCCGGTGGTAGATGAGGCCGTACTCGCTGAAAATGGGCCGCAGCGCCTCGGTCTTGCCGGCGTAGCGGCCGTCCACGGGAGAGATGGCGGTGAGGGGACTAAGATCCATGGGTCGGTTCTCCTTCAAACCGCGGCGATGCGGTCCAGCGCCTTCTCCAGGTTCTCCATGCTGGTGGCGATGGAGAGCCGCATGTGGTGGTGCAGGCCGAAGGCGGTGCCCGGCACCACAGCCACGCCCGCCTTCTCGATGAGGAACTCGGCCAGTTCCAGGTCGTCCTTGACACCGTCGATGCGCTCGATCATCCCCTTCACCGAGGGGAAGACGTAGAAGGTGCCGTCGGTGGGCAGGCATTCCACGCCGTCGATGGCGTTGAGCCGCTCCACCACGTAGTCGTGCCGCTTCCTGAACTCCACCAGCATCTCCTGGATGCACTCCTGGGGGCCGTCCAGGGCCGCCTCGGCGGCGTACTGGGAGATGGAGCAGGGGTTGGAGGTGCTCTGCGACTGCACCTTCTTCATCGCCTTGATGATCTCCGCCGGGCCGCCGGCATAGCCGATGCGCCAGCCGGTCATGGAGTAGGCCTTGGAGACGCCGTTGAGCACCAGGGTGCGCTCGTACAGGTCGGGACAGGCGTTGAGGATGTTGACGAACCCGCCCTGCCAGCGGATGTGCTCGTACATGTCGTCGGTGGCGACGACGATGCGCGGATGGTCGCGCAGCACCTCGCCCAGGGCGGCCAGCTCCTCCCGGGTGTAGGCCATGCCGGTTGGGTTTGAGGGGCTGTTGATGACGAACAGCCGGGTCTTGTCGGTGATGGCCGCCTCGAGCTGCGCCGGGGTGATCTTGAAGCGCTGCTCCGCGCCGGCGTGAACCAGCACGGGCGCGCCGCCGGCCAGGATCACCATGTCGGGATAGGAGACCCAGTAGGGGGCCGGGATGATCACCTCGTCGCCGGGGTCGAGCAGCGCCTGGGCCAGGTTGAAGAAGCTCTGCTTGCCACCGCTGGAGACCAGGATCTGCTCCGGGGCGTACTCCAGCCCGTTGTCGCGGCGGAACTTCTCGATAACCGCCCGCTTCAAAGAGGGGGTGCCGTCCACCGGGGTGTACTTGGTGTGGCCGGCGTCGATGGCCCGCTTGGCCGCCGCCTTGATGTGATCCGGCGTGTCGAAATCGGGTTCACCGGCACCCAGGCCGATGACGTCCTGCCCCGCGGCGCGCAGCGCGGCCGCCCGTGCGGTGATGGCCAGGGTGGGGGAGGGCTTGACCGCCTGCACCCGGCTGGAGAGCTTGGTATGCATGTCCGACTGTTGTCCTGTTGTTGTCCATGCTTCTGGGAAGGGTTGCTATCATAGCCCAAGCCACCCGCGGTAAAAATCCCCAGTGTCCAGAGAATTTCAGCTCGTATCCGATTTCCGGCCCAGCGGCGACCAGCCCACCGCCATCGCCTCGCTGGTGGAGGGGCTGCGCGCCGGCGAGGCGGGCATGACCCTGCTTGGGGTCACCGGCTCGGGCAAGACCTTCACCATCGCCAACGTCATCGCCGAGCTCCAGCGGCCCACCCTGGTGCTGGCGCCCAACAAGACCCTGGCGGCCCAGCTCTACGGCGAGTTCCGCGAGTTCTTCCCACGCAACGCGGTGGAGTACTTCGTCTCCTACTACGACTACTACCAGCCCGAGGCCTACGTGCCCGCCACCGACACCTTCATCGAGAAGGACGCCTCCATCAACGAGCACGTGGAACAGATGCGCCTGTCGGCCACCAAGGCGATCCTGGAGCGCCACGACACCATCATCGTGGCCACCGTCTCCTCCATCTACGGCCTGGGCGACCCGCGCCAGTACATGGCCATGCTGCTCCACC
>JALVUB010000110.1 GCA_027023915.1 Sedimenticola sp. | reverse complement strand
CGATAACGCAACCAGGGGATGTCGGGCTGAAGCCCGACCTGCGAGACAGTGCGTAGGCGCGGCGTCCCCGCCGCGAAACAGGAGAGAAAAATGGAAAACAGTCAGGTCGAAGCGCTCATCAAGGCGGGTCTGCCCGACGCCGAAGTTAAAGTGTCGGGCGACGGCCGCCATTTCGAGGTGGAGGTGGTGAGCCCTGCCTTCGAGGGCAAGAGCCTGATCCAGCGCCACCGCATGGTGATGGCCACGGTGAAGGAGCAGGTGGCCTCGGACGAGCTGCACGCCCTTTCCATCAAGTCGGCCAGCACGCCCGAAGAGGCGGCGGGCTGATGCGCCTTCTGATTCTTTTCTTTTTGATCTTTGCCGCTGTCGCCCAGGGCGCGGTTCAGATCTACACCGGTCATTACACCTATGTTGATGAGCATCCGTCCTTCCAGGATTGTCGCAGCGGTGACCGCTGGCCGGTGGCGATGAAAGCGGCCCAGGTGCAACTGGAACAGCGTTACCAGAAAAGCGAAAAGCCCGGCGAGCCGCTGTGGGTGAAGGTCAAAGGCGAGGTGAAACACAAGCTGGATCTCACCGGCGGCAAGCGCACCACCTATTTCGTGGTGCATGAGATTCTCGACAGCGGGCTGCGGGATTGCGAAAAGGTGAAGCAGGCGGCGCTCGAAGGGAGCCACTGGATTCTCGTCTCACTGGGTGGCCGCAAGGTGCCCAGGGGAAAGCGGCGTACCGCCGATCTCACGTTACAAGCCGATACCGCCAAGGCGGCCGGTTTCAGCGGCTGCAACCACTTCATGGCCAGCTATGCTCTCGATGGGGAACAGCTCTCTTTCAGTGCCATCGGCAGTACCCGCATGGCGTGCAAAAGCGGCTACGAGCTGGAACGGGCCTATCTGACCGCTCTGCAAGCCACCGTCCGCTGGCAGGTGCGTGGGGATTTGCTGGAGTTGTACGACGAGAAGGGGAAGCGGCTGGCGCGGTTCACCACCGAGTAGGAACGGCGTCTCCGCCGCGAAGTCACCATGGCGGAAATGCTTTCCTCCTTCGAGCCGGACGGGCGCCTGGGCCGAGGGTCAGCCGACCACTTTTTCCAGCAATCGCAGAATGCCGATGATGGCGCCCACCGATCCGATGACCCAGATGGTCTGGCGGTGAATGGCCTGGGTGAGCCGTACCTCCAGGCTTTTGGTCTCCAGTCGTACCTGTTCGATCTCTTTCGACAGGTCGGCCCGCAACTGTTCGATCTCCTTGGTCAACCGCAGTTCATTCTCTCTCAGGTCGGTGCGGGTGGCCATTTCAGAGAGGTTGGGGTAGCGCTCCTCCAGGGTCTCGAAGGCTTCGGCGATGATGCGCGCGCGGGTTTTGTCGTCCTGGGCGCTGGCGAGTTTTTCGTAGAGTTCGATGACGGAAGCCATGGGAGGGTTGAGGAAATTTCCAACTGACGTCAACAGTTTAGCATATCCGTGGCAGGGCCTGGCAGAAGGGTGTCTTGAAAAATGCAAGGTGCCGCCCGGGGCCGGGACGCGCCTCCTACGGGGCTATCCGATCTCCGACAACTTGATCCGCCACTCCGCCGGCCCCTGCTGGTGTACTGATTCCCCCCGGCTGTCCACCGCCACCATCACCGGCATGTTCTTCACCTCGAACTCGTAGATCGCCTCCATGCCCAGATCCTCGAAGGCCACCACCTTTGCCTTGCGGATCGCCTTGGAGACCAGGTAGGCGGCGCCGCCCACGGCGATGAGATAGACCGCCTTGTGGCGTTTGATCGCCTCGATGGCCTCGGGACCGCGCTCGGCCTTGCCGATCATGCCCACGAGCCCCAGCTCGCCCAGCATCATCTCGGTGTATTTGTCCATGCGGGTGGCGGTGGTGGGGCCGGCGGGGCCCACCACTTCGTCGCCCACCGGGTCCACGGGGCCCACGTAGTAGATGAAGCGGTCACGGAACTCCACCGGCAGGGGCTCGCCGCGCGCCAGCATCTCCTGGATGCGGCGGTGGGCGGCGTCGCGGCCGGTGAGCATCCGGCCGGATAGGAGCAGCCGGTCGCCGGGCTTCCAGTGGGCGATCTCCTCGCGGGTGATCTGGTCGAGATTCACCGGGATGGCGCTGCTGTCCGGCTCCC
>JALVUB010000109.1 GCA_027023915.1 Sedimenticola sp. | reverse complement strand
CGCTTTGGCCATCCTGGCGGTGGCCGCGGGAAGAGGAGCTGGAGAGCCGGAAAAAGCCCCGTGGAGGGCTTTTTTAGTGTGGTTTGTTTGGAATGGGCCTCGCGCCCATTTTTTTGTTGCAGGGCGATGCGTAAGAGTCCCATTGCAATCAAAGAGCTGGCGCGGGGCGTGGTCGAGGGGTTGGGCTACGAGCTGGTGGGGGTGGAGTATCTTACCGGACAGCCGGGTGGTGCTGTGTTACGGGTCTATATCGACCGGGAAGGCGGTATCACCCTGGACGACTGCGCCGCGGTGAGTCATCAGCTCAGCGGGGTGCTGGATGTTGAGGATCCCATTCCCGGCAACTACAACCTGGAGATCTCCTCGCCGGGGTTGGACCGACCGCTGTTCGAGGTGGAAGACTTCCAGCGTTTTGCCGGGGAGCAGGTCAACATCCGGTTGGAGGCGTCGGTTACGGGCCGGCGTAAATACAAAGGGGTACTCCGGGGTATCGATGGCACCAAGGTTTTGGTGGAGGTGGATGGCGAACTTTTCGCGCTCGATCTGGACCAGATTCGCGACGCGCGCCTGATTCCGCAATTTTGAAACGAAGAGGATTTCCGCACGATGAACAAAGAGATCTTGCTCGTCGTCGACGCAGTATCGAACGAGAAGGACGTTGACAAGGAAGTGATCTTTCAGGCCATCGAGGCCGCATTGGCTTCCGCCACGCGCAAAAAGCACGGCGGGGACATCGACGTGCGCGTCGCCATTGACCGGCAGACCGGGGATTACCAGGCTTTTCGTCGCTGGCTGGTGGTGGACGACAGCGAGACTTCCGTTTTGGAAAGTCCCAAGACGGAAATCACTCTCTCCGCAGCGCGCGAGACCAATCCCGACATCCAACCCGGCGACTATGTCGAAGAGCCCATTGAGTCCATCGAGTTTGGCCGCATTGCTGCTCAGACCGCCAAGCAGGTGATCGTGCAGAAAGTGCGGGAGGCCGAGCGCGCCAAGGTGGTGGAAGCCTACCAGGACAAGGTGGGCACTCTGGTTACCGGTACGGTCAAGCGACTCGATCGTGGCGCGGCCATCATCGACCTGGGGGGCAACGCCGAGGCCATCATTCCACGTGGCGAGATGATTCCGCGTGAGCCGGTGCGCATGGGCGACCGCTTGCGGGGTTACCTTTATGACATCCGCACGGATGTTCGCGGTCCGCAACTGTTCGTTTCCCGCACCCGTCCCGAGCTGCTCATTGAACTGTTCAGACTTGAGGTGCCGGAGGTGGGTGATGGGCTTATCGAGATCGTGGGCGCCGCTCGCGATCCGGGACGGCGCGCCAAGATTGCCGTGCGCAGCCACGATCCGCGCATCGATCCCGTGGGCGCCTGTGTGGGCATGCGAGGGTCGCGGGTGCAGGCGGTCTCCAACGAGCTGGCGGGCGAGCGGGTGGACATCATCCTCTGGAACGAAGACCCCGCCCAGTACATCATCAGCGCCATGTCGCCGGCCGACGTGGTCTCCATCGTGGTGGACGAGGACAAACACGCCATGGACATCGCGGTGAAGGAAGAGAATCTTTCCCAGGCCATTGGCACCGGCGGACAGAACGTGCGCCTGGCCAGCCAGCTCACCGGCTGGGAACTCAACGTCATGAGCGAGGAGGAGCTGGCGGAAAAGGCCGAGGCGGAGATTCAGGGCTACGTCGAAAGCTTCATGAAGGAGCTGGACGTGGACGAGGAGGTGGCCCAGATCCTGGCGCAGGAGGGCTTCACCAACGTTGAGGAGATCGCTTACGTGCCGGAAGAGGAGCTGCTCTCCATCGAGGAGTTTGACGAGGAGATCGTGCGCGAGCTGCGCGACCGCGCCAGTGACGCCCTGCTCACCCGCGCCATCTCCCAGGAAGAGAACCTTTCCGACGCCGAGCCCGCCGAGGATCTGCTCAACATGGAGGGGATGGACGAGGCCACCGCCCGCCAGCTTGCCGCTGTTGGCGTGGTCACCATGGAAGATCTGGCGGAACAGTCGGTGGACGAACTGATGGAGCTGGAGGGCATGGACGAGAAACGGGCCGCACAGCTCATCATGACCGCCCGGGCGCCTTGGTTTGAAGAAGCGGAAAACGGGGCTGGGGAGTAACAGAGGAGTAGCG
>JALVUB010000108.1 GCA_027023915.1 Sedimenticola sp. | reverse complement strand
CCATCGAGGTGCGCATGTCGGCCATCGACGGAGTGCGCCGGGTCACCTCCACCTCGCGCGACGGCGTCTCGGCGGTGCAGGTTGAGTTCGAGTACGGCAAGCCCATCGAGAACGCCGCCAACGCGGTGACCACCGAGCTCTCCCGGGTGCGTGGCCTGCTGCCCGAGGGGATCCGCGAGCCGCTCATCTTCAAGATCACCGATGCCGCGCGACCGGTGATGGTGCTGGCGGTGACCCCGGCAAAGAACAGCGGCCTGGACCTGGGCGACGTGCGCCGGCTGGCGGAGAACCCGCTGCGCGACACCCTGCTCAACCTGCCCGGCGTGGCCGAGGCGGAGGTGTTCGGCGGCGACCGGCGCCAGGTGGCGGTGAGCCTGGACCGCGACAAGCTGGCCGCCCACGGCCTGAGCGTAGGCCAGGTGGCGGCGGCGCTGGCCGGCGCCAACCTGTCACGCCCGGCGGGACTGATCCACCACCAGGGCAGCCGCTACCTGCTCACCGCCCAGACCCTGGCGAAGACACCGGAGGATCTGGCCGCGGTGCTGGTGCCCCTGCCGGGCGGCGACCACATCCGCGTGGGCGACCTGGGCGAGGTGAAGTGGGGTGCGGCCGACGCCACCTCGCTCTATCGCGGCAACGGCAGGCCGGCGGTGGCGGTGGCCCTGCTGCGCTCCGAGGAGGGCTTTTCGCAGCCGGTAATCGACGCCGTGCAGAAGGCGCTGCCGCGCATCCAGCGCCAGTTCCCCACCCTCCACATCGAGATCGCCGACACCCAGGGCCGCCTCATCGGGCTGACCGTGAGCAACATGCTCGACAGCCTGCGCGACGCGGTGATCATGACCATCTTCGTGATCCTGCTGTTCCTGGGCAACACCCGCGCCTCCATCGTGGTGGCGCTGGTGCTGCCGGTCTCCTACCTCATCACCTTCGCCGTGCTCAAGGCCATCGGCTACGAGTTCGATATGGTCACCCTGTCGGCCATCATCATCGCCGTGGGGCTGCTGGTGGACGACGCCATCGTGGTGATCGAGAACATCGAGCGGCGCATGACCCAGCTCGGCGAGCGGGGGCTCACCGCCGCCATCAACGGCACCCAGGAGATCCTGCTGGCCGATGCCGCCGGCACCGCCACCACGGTGCTGGTGCTGATCCCCATCATGTTCATCGGCGGCTTCGTGCAGCAGGTGCTGCGACCGCTCACCGTCACCCTCTCCATCGCGCTGGTCGCCTCCCTGGTCGCCTCGGTGACCCTCATCCCGCTGCTGGCGCCCTGGATCGTCAAGCCGGGCCAGCGCGACCCCCTGGGCTGGCTTCTGCGCCCCTTCGACCGCTTCGTCACCGAGCCGCTCAAGCGGTTCTACCTGGCGCTGGTCACCTGGGGGCTGCGTCACCGTGCGCTGGTGATCTTCGGCTTTCTGGCGCTGTTCGCCGCCTCGGCCAACCAGATGCGTTTCCTCGGGCGCGAGATCATGCCGATGATGGACACCGGGGTCACCCGCATCACCTTCGAGGCCCAGCCCGACACCGACGACGACCGGATGCGCCAACTCATGGCGCGCATCGAACAGGTGGTGGAGGAGGAGGTGCCGGCCGAATGGATCCTCTTCACCTCGGCGGTGGTGGGCTCGGAGGCGGGGGTCAAGGCCTTCGGCGCACAGCGGCGCCTGCAGCAGGGCGAGATCACCCTCAACCTGGTGGACCGTTTCCACCGCGACCAGGACATCTGGACCATCCAGGACCGCATCCGCCGCCGCCTGCACCGTATCCCCGGGCTGATCTCGGCCAACATGGCGGTCTACGGCGCCACGCCGCTCTCCTCCATCCGCTCCAGCGTGGACGTGATGATCCAGGGCCCCGACCCGCGGGTGCTCGACCGGCTGGCCGACGAGGCCATGGCCCGGCTGAAACGGGTGGGCGGGCTCACCGGCGTGGAGCGAAGCTGGCAGGGCGCCTCGCTGCGCATCGAGCTCAACGTGGACCCGGCACGGGCACGGCTCTATGGCCTCACCGCCATGCAGGTGGCCGAGCAGGTGGCGGCCCAGGTGGATGGCATCCCGGGCGGCAGCCTGCGGGTGCCGGGCGAGAACGCCATCCCCGTCTGGGTGCGGCTGAAACCGGGCCAGCGTGACGGCCTGGT
>JALVUB010000107.1 GCA_027023915.1 Sedimenticola sp. | reverse complement strand
GCCCAACCCCCTATGGTGACGGTAACCACGAACATGACCAGGTGGCCGCTCTTGTCCACCACCAGCACTGGATTACCCAACTTGCGAATACCCAGGCCAAGTGCCTGCTCAATCTGCGTCCGGCGTAGCGAAACCCACGGAGCCCCCCAACGCTCGCTGCCCCGGTCATAACGCGCCATCCAAACAGCCACATCAGACGCCCCCTCCTCACTGCCGCCATACCAAGCCGCCAACAGATCACCGTCGGGCAGTTGAACCAAGGTTCCTGCGTGTACCGACGGTGGAAATCCCAAGGTACTGAGCCAGTGACGCTCGAAACGGGGCGTGCCATCAACCGAAACGGCCACGGGCGTGCGCAAAGCCGCAGGTGAAATCAGCAGTCTGTCCGGTACGACCGGAGCGCCCCACCCAACCCAAATCGCAACAACCAGCCAAATGGACATAAAAACCAAGCTGGCCATCAACCGGGAAACGACGGCTTTCCGTACCATCCGACGCCCCTACAACCTTCGTGCATGCGCCAACAGCAGAAGCGCCATCAAAAAAACCACCACCGGAAAGAGCGCCACCAATATCGTCCACAAATCAAACACAATTACCGCGTAATAAACCCCCTTGCTCACCATGTAAAAGCCCGCACCGATAATGGCACCAAGAAAAACATTCTGTCCCACGTGAACACGACGTTGGCTACCGGTGACCAGGGGTACGGAAAGCATCAACATGGCGAGCATGGAAAGCGGCATCGACAATTTGTTCCAAAAAGACAGCAACTGCTCCACCGCACTCTGTCCATTCGCCCGCAGGGTCTCGATCTGTTGCCAGATCTCCCACAAAGGCTGCAAAGTTGGACGGGTCAGCGCAGCACGCACCAGGGCAGGATCCACCGCAGATCGCCAACGGAACCTTGGCAGCTGCGCGAGGCTGATCTTTTCCGACGACAGAGTGGCACGGTTCACCGTATCCAGCCGCCATGCCCTTGCCTCATACCTTCCGCGCCTTGCATGGGTTATCCGCCGCAGTTGCCCTTCTTTACCTGTTTCGTAGATATAGATCTCCCGCAACCCGCCATCTGGTGTGGCTCGCCGAATATTTATAAATGCCCCCTTATCCTTCATCCAAAAGCCGCTGTTACCGCTGAACCCAATCTGGCGGTTCATCTTTTTCAATCGATAGGCAATGCCCCAGGCTTCGGCTTTCGGACCAATCAAGTCTCCGATAAGAAACAGGAGCAAAACCAACACCAGTCCCGCCTTGAACAGACTGCCCATAAGACGCAGAGGCGACATTCCAGCTGCCTGCAACGCCACCAACTCGCTTCGGGCGGCCATGGAGCCCAATGCCAGCAAACCTCCAATCAGCGCCGCGACTGGAAAAGCCTCATACAGGAAGCCGGGAATCATGGAAGCCATGACCAACATGGCATCGGTCAGATGATAATCACCCACGCCAACGTCACCCGCGCCATCCACGAGGGATATGACGAAGCTCAAGGTGGCAATGACCGACAAAGCAAGCAATGTCGACCGCAACACCTGGGCCATGATGTAGCGATCTACCCGGTTCATACCCATCTGGACAACAATCCTCTGCGGTAGCGAACCACCTTCAGGGAATCGAGCCAAAACAGCAGAAGCGCCAACAAAGCCGCTGAAAAAGGCACCCACCAGATACCCAACCACTGGGGCGATAACTGCTCCCGCATCCACACCACCGCCAAGCGAATCAGATTCACATAGGCCATATAAAAAACCACCGCCACCAGCAACCGCCCATATACACTCTGACGCGGCAGCGAACGGGAAAGTGGCAGGGCTGCCAGCATCAATGCAAACACGGAGAGAGGCGCGCCGATACGCCACTGAAGCTCCACCCGGAATTCCAGTGATTTTCCGGCCAGCAGTGTCGACAAGGGCAGCATCTCAACTTTGGTGGGATGATAGCCTCCCTTGGATTCTGGTAATCGGATGCCATAGGTGGCAAAACGCCCGGCGACGAACCCTTCAACGCCAGGCTCGCCGTCATAACGATAGCCGTTTTCCAACACCAGAAAACGGCCCTCCTTTCGCTGCTCCACATGCGCACGCCGGGCAAGCACCAACCTTCGCCCTTTTATGTCTTGGTACTGCACAAAGAGATCTGTCAGATATCCATTCTCGTCTTCATCTCCCGCATAGACGGTAAAGGCTCCATCATGAAACTCACTGAATCCCCCAGCCTTTATTCCACCGATACGAAAACCCGATTGAGAGCGTTGAACCTGCTCGCTGGCATACCCTTGGGCGAGAGGATAGAGCTGAAGGGATATGGCGCCCACGGCCAGCCCCACCCCAAGCCCCACCACTGAAAGAGGACGATAAAGCCGGGTCAGGCCGACACCGGCGGCGTTGAGCGCCACGACTTCGCTGCTGCGGTGCATTTGCCCCACAACCCAGAGAATGGCGAAAAAAAACGCGGGCGGCGTAATGAATCCCAGCAGCCAGATCACCTTCACACCCAGAAGCAAGCTGACCACCTCCAGACCCACTTCCCCTGCCGCCACCTCCCGCAAAAGCGCTACCAGGGCATTGGACAAAATCAGCATGAGCAACACCAGAAGAATCACCGCAAGGGTCTTGAGCACCTCGCGGATCAGCAGTCGGTCCAGAGTGGATAACAAGGTGGGTCGATGGGTTGCTGCGTGGTCCCCGGATTCTACTCTGCCCGGGTTTCATGGGGAATATGATCGTGCCGGCTCTCAAGCTTCCGTCCGGATATCTTGGGGAAAGCCCTGATAAAGCCGGGGATGTCTTTGAGCTTCCTTAGCGGGTACACTTTCGCCATCCTTCAACCACGTGCAATGACTCATGCCGATGGAATACAGAATCAGAACCACTCCAGCCGAAGCACTGGCCACCGACTGCCTTATCGCGGTGGTTTTTTCCAAGGGAAAACTGGACGAGACCACCACCTCGCTCGACAAGGCTACCGGGGGACTCATCAAAGAAAGCCTCCGCGATGGCGATCTGTCCGGCAACAGTGGTGAATTCCTGATTTTGCACCGTCCGCCGGGACTGAAGGCCCGGCGTTTGATGCTGCTGGGCGTGGGGGATGAAAAATCTTTCGGCGCAAAAGCGCTGGCCGGCGCGCTGGCATCCGCCGTGAAAGAACTGGACCGGACAGGCAGCCGCGAAGTCGCGCTGCCGATGCCCGGGAAACTGGAAACGGTTTATCCGGCGGCCAAGCGGCTGGTGATCCGGGCCGAAGAGGCGCTCTACCGTTTTCAAGAGTGCAAAAGCAAAAAGGAGTCACCCAAGCATCCGTTGCGAAAACTGATCCTGCTGGAAAGTGACGCCGGACGCAGGAAGCAGCTTCGCAAGGGACTCGATCAGGGCCGGGCCATCGCCAACGGCATGGCGCTGGCGCGTAACCTGGCCAACCTGCCTGGCAACATCTGCACCCCCACCCACCTCGCCAATGAAGCAAAGAAGCTGGGCCGCCGCTTCGACAAGCTCAAGGTCAGCGCGTTGACCGAAAAACAGATGGAGAAACTCGGCATGGGCGCCTTGCTGTCGGTCTCCCGCGGCAGCCGCCAGGAAGCACGCCTCATCGTCATGGAGTACCGTGGCGGAAAGCCGGGCCAGCGGCCCGTGGTGCTGGTGGGCAAGGGACTCACTTTCGACGCTGGTGGCATCTCCCTCAAGCCCTCGGCCAACATGGACGAAATGAAATACGACATGTGCGGCGGCGCCAGCGTCATCGGCACGATTCAGGCCTGTGCCGAGCTGGCGCTGCCTGTCAATCTGGTGGGCATCGTGCCATCATCGGAAAACCTCCCCGATGGCAACGCCAACAAGCCCGGCGACATCGTCACCAGCATGTCCGGTCTCACCATCGAAGTACTCAACACCGATGCCGAAGGCCGTTTGATATTGTGCGACGCGCTCACCTACGCGGAGCGCTTCAAGCCGGCGGTGGTAATCGACATCGCCACCCTCACCGGCGCCTGCATCGTCGCCCTGGGCCATCACATCAGCGGCCTGTTGGGCAATGACGACACTCTGGTGGAAGAAGTGGCCAGGGCCGGCGAGGCGGTGGACGATCCCGCCTGGCGCCTTCCCATGGGCGAGGATTACCAGAAACAACTGGAGAGCAACTTCGCCGACATCGCCAACATCGGCGGCAGGAGCGCCGGCACCATCACCGCCGCCTGCTTTCTCTCCCGTTTCACCGAAAAATACAAGTGGGCACACCTGGACATCGCCGGCACCGCCTGGAAGAGTGGCAAGGAGAAAGGGGCCACCGGTCGGCCGGTGCCCCTGCTCACGGAGTTTCTGCTCCGCCGCTGCAAACGGGTGTCATGACACGGATCGATTTCTATGTCCTGAAGCCTGGCAGCCGCGGCAACCGCTATACCCTGGCGGCGCGGCTGGCGGAAAAGGCCTGGCGCCACGGTCACCGGGTTCTCATCAGCGTGGCCGGCGAGGAGGAACAACGGCACATGGATCGCCTGCTCTGGACCTTCCGCGACATCGCATTCATCCCCCACGGCCCGCTGGGGGCGGTCGATCCCACGCTCAACCCGGTGCTTATAACCTGTGCCGAGGCGGACGAAGAGCACGATGTGCTCATCAATCTGCGGCCTGACGTTCCTGAGTTTTTCAGCCGTTTTGAACGGGTGGCGGAATGTGTTGACGAAGAACCGGGGATACGGGAGTCCGGTCGCCAGCGCTACCGTTTTTATCGGGAAAGGGGTTACCCCCTAAACACTCACGAGGTGGCCTGAAGGCAGTCTCCTCAGCCGGCAATGAGTTCCCGCCAGGCAGCCTGCTCGCGGGGATAGGACTCGATGGCATCGGCCATCTGCTGCAAACGACGGCGACGGCCGGCCGGATCGGTGATCTGCCTCAACGCCGGTGAATCGGCGCCAAAATTGGCTTTTATGTTGCCAAGAAAACGGCGGAAGTCGGCCAAGGCGGCTTCCGCCCGTGGCATGTTGTGCCACCAGCCGGATGCGTTCTCGAGCAGTTCTCCCACTCTGTTCACCCGCTCACCCACCAGCCTCTGTTTTTCAGCATATCTTTCATCCAGCTCACTCAAGACGGTCGTTATCACCCCCTCGATTGTCGCTTTTCCAGGCTGCCTTGCCGGATAACCCTCTTCGGTAAGCCGTTCCACGGCAAACAGCATCAGGTCACCGTAAAACTGCCGTTCGAACTCGCCGGCCAGGTCCACTTTGCCGGTGCGGCGTGCCACGCCTGGCCGATATTCCGAAACACCGGCGCTTTCGAGCGTGCGGCTGTGAAGCAGGGGCAGATTGGCGGACAAAAAACGCTCACCCAGTTCCGCCTTCAACAGCCTCCCCAGGGTGGGGCCGGCCATGCGCAGGCGCAGTCCGGCGAAGGGGATGAAGTACTGCAAGCCCTCTGTGCTGAAAACATAGTTACCGGTATAGACGGTACGAGCCGGTTGCAGGCTCTCGAGCACTGGCTGGTGACGGTAACAGGTGACACGAGTGGGATGTCCGCCGTCGAAAAAGCGATCGAGCCGCGCCGCAAAATCCGCGAAAACCGACTGATTGTCGTGCGGCGGATCGAGGTCACAATGGTAACTGTAGGGCTCGGCGACGTTGGAAAAGCCAAACAGGTCGGCCATGTCGTGATAGGCAGCCCCTTCGACACCGGCGGTCTCTTCATGGAAACAGCATGGCCCCGTGGGTTGCCGGCAACCGACAGTGGAGAGGAATGCTCCCACATCCTGGAGAAAATTGCCTGCCATCACCGCCGGCGCCACGGGCGGATCGCCCACCACCTTGCCGGTGACCATTACCGGCTGATGAAGTGAAAAGATACGATCGAAATGGTGGAAGTAGTTCACCGCCACCAGCTCGCGCCGCCTTTCGGGACCACAATGGAGCACGCGAAAGGCTTCATCGCTGTCGAGAAAGAAAAAGAGCGGATTGGAATCGCCGTGGGCCAGGCGGTTCAGATAGAGCAGCATCAGATTGCGGGTACGCGAGGGGCCTTTGTGACCGGTGATCGACTCACCTTCCCCCAAGGCGCCCGCCAGCGCCTCGCGGGAAGCGGCGGGCAAGCCCCGCCACAACGCCTGCTGCTCCGGCAGATCGAAATGGAACACGTCCAACCCTTGCTTTCGGTAGTGTCCGGCCAGCTCGGCGTGGCGTTGACGGGAGGTCTCTTGCTCGCTGTCCTCGGCTATCACCACGCTCACGGCGGGATGGCCACCATCCCTTTTGCCACCATATTCAAAAGCGCAACACAGATCGAGCAAGCTCTGGAGGCAATTCCGCAACTGTTGTGGCCGGTCGGCCACAGGAATCACGACCACAAAACTGTGCTGTTTATCCGCCTGGGGGGCAAGGTTTCTTAACTGTTGGTGCTCGCGATACAGCGCCTGAAGCAGGGACAGGGCCTGGGAATCCGCCGGCCTGTCCCAAAAAAAGTCCTCCGCCAGCGTCAGGGTTTCTTCATGAAGGGCAAGAAGCTCCGGCATCATGGAGCGGGAGAGCACCACGGCAAGGCGATTACGCAGGCTTGCCACCTGCGGATGATCGGCATGGCGGTCGAGAAAGGTACGAACTTCTTTCAAAAAGGCCATCAGCGACTGGTTTGGTAGTCGGGAAAGGCGTTCCGGTCGATGAGGATCTCGACCAGGTTGATGCCGTTTTCCAGATCGAGCGCCTGGAACACCGGTTCGAGGTCGGTCTCTTCTTCCACCCGATGGTGAACGATGCCAAAAGCCTCGGCCAGTTTGGCGTAGTCGGGATTGACAAAGTCACAGTCGATATAGCGTTGGCTGTACTGCTGATACTGGTTTTTCCGAATCAACCCCATGGTGCCGTTGTTGAACAACACCACAGTAAGAGGGATCTTGTAATTGACCGCCGTCATCAGTTCCATGCCGCACATCTGGAAGCCGCCGTCCCCAAGCACCGCCACCGTGGGCGCCTCATTGGCAAAGCGGGCGCCGATAGCGGCGGGGATGGCGTGCCCCAGGGAAGAGATGCCAGAATTGGGAAAATAGCGGTGCTTTCCACCCACCTGAAAAAAGTTCTGGGCAAAAATGATGTTGTCATCGAACACCATCAGGTGGCCGGGCGCGCGCGCTTTCAGCTCACGAAAAAAACGCTCCACCAGGCCAAAGCCGGTAAGAAACTCGCTGCCCGCGAGCATCCAGCCGGACTCCTCCTTCTTCCCGGCTGGTTGCTGTCCGACCTCGCCGATACCCAGCAGGTTCAGCTCTTCCAGCAGGGCAGGCAACAGTTCGCCCAGATCGGCGGCCAGTGCCAGGTGGGGTTGGAACACCCGGCCCAAACGTGTCGGGTCCAGATCAACCTGAATAAGAGTGCGCCCCTCCAGCAGTTCGGGCTTCCATGTATAGCTGGTGCGTTCGTTGAACGCCGCGCCGAGAAACAGCAGCAGGTCGGCGTTTTCACGGATATGGCGATAGGCGTGGCCGCCGGAGGTGACTCCAAGGCTGCCCAAAGCCAAAGGCGAGCATTCGTCAATGGCTCCCTTGGCCTTGAGACTGGTGGCCACATGGGCGCCCAGCCGGTTGGCGAGCTGTTCCAGCAACGGCTGAACACCCGCGCGAATACAACCATAGCCCGCCACGATTACCGGGTGCCTCGCCTCCACCAGGCGGCGGGCCAGCGCCTTTACATCGCTCCGCGGCAGTGGGCCTGGCGATGATGATTCGGGAATATAAATCTCGTCCAGCAGGGACGCATCAAGCGTCTCTTTCTGTACATTGAAAGGCAAGCTCAACAGTACCGGGCCTGGTTTGCCGGAGCGCAACACTTGCGCCACCTGATTGAGCACATTCACCAGATAATCGGTTCGCTCCACCAAGCGCGCATAATGGGTGATGGACTGAAACAGGGCCACCTGATCCACTGCCCCGCCCTCTCCAGAACTCTCTTGCAGGCCGCCACGGCCGAAAATATGGGTGGAGGTTTCGCCGGTAATTGCCAGAACAGGCAGGCGGTCGGCGTGTGCGTTGGCGATACCGGTCACCAGGTTGGTGGCGCCCGGTCCGGCGGTGGCGATGCAGGCACCTATCCCACCGGTGGCCCGCGCCAGTCCACCGGCCATGAACGCGGCTCCCTGTTCGTGCTTGGCCAGCACCGTCTTGATGGAAGCACCGTGCAAGGCGTCGTAAACCGGCAGGATGTGCGCCCCCGGCATGCCGAAGATGTATTGGATTCCCATCCGCTCCATGAAACGGACGAGAAATTCGCTGACGGGGATCTTCATCTCGCCCACCCTGCCCGGTTACGCCGAAACGGCGGCATGAGGGCGGTCATTATACCGCCCCACGGCTCACCATTGGCGGGTGGAAACGACGCCAAAAACGGCGACGCATGGCCGGCCGCCAGACCCAGCGGTGGCCCGCCAGGTCATGCAGTGTCAAAGGCTGACGCAACAGAGGCGCAAGCATCTGGTCGAGCTTTTCCAGGGCGATGTTCATCTCCTGGTCATCACCCAGCCGCCGGGCCCGTTCGATCGCTTCGTAAAACCCGACAGACCGTCCCGCCTCCGCGTCGGTGGCCGCGGCACACAATCCTCGCGCCAGAGCCGATTCCGGCGGAGGGTCGCAACGTACCGGTGCCAGTTCCGGCAAGCGGGGCAGCCTGCCCGCGCTGCTGAACCAAAGCCCGTTCACCGCCAGTCCTCCGTCCGTTTCGTCCTGCTGGAAAAAGAGCATCTGCGCTTCATTCAGCAGGCCACGCCAGTAACCTGCCTCGCCGCCTCGTGGAAGACAGCCGTTCAGATCCCGTCCCTCGGCCTCGAGCAGGGCTGTGAAGGTAACCTCGGGGCAACGATCGCTCAGTAAAAACCAACTGTCGCCGGCGGTGACCTCCAGGCGGAGGCCGTCGGCGGCAAAATGGCGGTTGAACAGCTCGGCCAAGGCTTTCCGCCGGGCAGCCGACAGACTGACGGCGGCCACGGAAAAAAACAGCAGACGGTCGCGATCGGGATAAAAATGGACCGGTTCGGCCTGAATCACGCACGCTTCGGTCAATTCACCTGTCAGGCCGAAACGGCTCCAGGGCGCGGCGTGACGATAGTCTGCCGGCACACCGAACAAATCAAAAAGCGCTGTTTCACCTGCTGGCACAGCCTCCCTGTCGGCCCGCGCCAGCAGCAACTCCAGCGCCGGCAGGCGCGGAAGCGCCCCGCTTCCGCGCCACGGCGCCAGCAACGCGGGAACCACCAGGTGGCGCATGTGGCCACGCTACATATTGCCAAGAATGGCGTCCTTCACCGCCCCCAGCTCGGCGTCGATGACGATGGGCTCGGCGGTGCACTGGCGGATG
>JALVUB010000106.1 GCA_027023915.1 Sedimenticola sp. | reverse complement strand
CGCACGCATGCCTGGAACGAACGTGCGCGGCGACTTGTCATGCACCATGATCGCCTGTCAAGCGTTGCAGAAGCTTGGGTTTGGCTTACTGAAGCGCGGAGGCTACTGCGGCGACTTACTACTTAATATTTTGTAAACACCCTCTTAGATTAGAAGCGTTCCCGAGCCGGACAAGCTCCCAGGGGATACAATCTCGATCTGATTCAAGATCAAAATTCCGGTCGTATGGTGGATACCAGTCTTTATCTTTTCCCCGTTCCGCCCCTGGATGGGCCGCCGCCCATGGAAGATGTCACGGAATTTTTGCGTGAATGTGGCTTTCTTGGAGAGCATTTTGCGCCAGGCCGTTTTTTTGTGGGCGAGGCCTTTTTCAGCCATGTGACTTTTGCCGGTTGTTCACCCCATCTCCAGCTTGAGCCACGCGGGGAGGGGGATTGGGCGTTTACCCATCTGCGCCTGCATCAGATGCGGCGACCGGAACTGCGAGTCGCGGCCAATCGTGGGCGGCCCCGCTGTCCTGTGTGTCGAACTCCGGTGGAGGGGTGGAAAACGCAGCTTTCCGAGTGGCGTCGGGATGCTGGTTGTGAAGTGGTGTGCGCGTCTTGTGGAGACAAAGTGGCGGTGGCGGAGCTGGACTGGCGCCGTTATGGGGTGGCGGCGCGCCTGCTGGTAGAGGTGCGGGGGGTGTGGCCGGGCGAGGCGGTGCCGGCGGAGACGCTCCTGGCGACGTTGGGGGAAAAAACAGGGCGCCAGTGGGATTACGCCTGGGCCGAGGCAATATAGAACGGGGTTGAAAGCGAGCCTGCGTGGCCTTCTTCTCCCAAGCGGGAACCTCATTCAGGCTGCTGCCAGCGCCTCTTCCGGCAGTTCCAGTTTCATGCTTACTGGCAGGTGGTCGGAAAAAGAGTAGTGGAGCACCTTTGAGCGGACTACCTCCAGGGTACGGGAGACCAGAATATGATCGATCTTGCGTACCGGCCGCCAACTGGGAAAGGTGGGGTGGTTGCAGGCCGGTTCCCGCAGTTCGTGACGCATCACGAAGCGGCGGATCTCGGGGGCGTCGCAACTGGCGTTAAGATCGCCCATCACCACCAGGTGGGGGCGGCCCTTGAGCACCTCGCTGAGAAAGTCGAGCTGTTTTTCCCGCGCCCGCCTGCCCAGCGCCAGATGAGCGGTGCAGAGCGTGAAGGCCTGACGACCCACACCGAAACGAAACACCATGGCGCCGCGCCCGGGAGCCGCCGGCAGCTTGTAGTAGCTTACTTCCGTGGGCTCGAACCGGGTGAGAAAGCCGTTGCTGTGACGGGCGATGACGCCGATGTTGCGATTCACCTGACGATACCAGTAAGGGAAGTCGGCTCGGTGGGCCAGATATTCGGTGATGTCCACAAAACCGCTGCGCAGGCTGCCGGCATCCACCTCCTGCAGGCTCACCATGTCGAAGCTTGCCAGCATGCTGGCGATGCGGTTGAGGTTTTTAATTCGTTCCCGGTGGGGCAGCACATGCTTCCACCCCTGGGTCAGATATTCATGATAACGGGCGGTCTCTACACCCATCTGGATGTTGTAGCTGAGGAGGCTGAAACGCGCGGGCAGCCTGCCGTGCGTTGTCTTCCTGACTTCCCTGCTGGTCATGAGGCTATTTTCCTTTGCGCTCCTTCAACACCCGCTGAATGAGGGCGTCGGTAGCTTGCAATACATGGTCGCTGTTCTTTACCCGGTAACGACCGTCAACAATCAGGGTGGGTACCGCATTGACCCCATAACGGCGCAGCAGGGAGGCCGCCCTGTTGGTTTTGGTCTGCACTGCGAATGAGTCGAAAGCCTGGCGGAATTTCTCCAGGTCCACCCCGTGTTCTCCCAAAAATTTCTCCAGCGCATCTCGGTTGAGCAGGCGGTTGTGCCTTTCGTGGATCTCCTTGAAGAACTCTTCGTGCAGCCGCTTGGCCTCGCCGATCGCTTCAAGAGCGTAGTAGGCGCGGGCATGGAGATTTGCTACGCCGCCAAACATGGCCGGCACTGTCTGGAATTTCACGTAGTCCGGCAGCTTTTTGCGCCATTCCACCAAGTGGGGTTCCAGATGGTTGCAGTGGGGGCAGGTGTACATAAAGAATTCGATTACCCGCACCTTGTCTCCTTTTCCGGTTGGAGGTGCCGGCTTG
>JALVUB010000105.1 GCA_027023915.1 Sedimenticola sp. | reverse complement strand
CACATGGATGGAGCCCGGCCTAGGGGAGTGATGGCGATCCGCTTTCTGCTGGTGGAGAGCCGCCATCGCAAGGTGTTGGCCAGTCGGCTGTTCCACGCCGAAATACCAGTGGAAAAAGCCGACGCGGCCCATGCCGCCAAGGCACTCAACCAGGCCGCGGGAGAAATCGCGCACAAACTGGTGGCTTGGCTGGCGGAAAAAGGCTAGCTTTTAACGCAACAGCCGTCTTGCCACCGGCAAATGGCGGCGACTCACCTCGACCCGGTCTTCAATGCCGTTGAAGGTAAGCCACGCATTGCCCCCAGCGGACTTCTCCAAGGCACGCAACCTGCCCGGCACCACCAGCACGCCACGATGTACCCGTACCACCTGATCTCCAAAACGTGACTCAAGGGTCTTCAAGGACTCTTCAATGAGCACATCGCCATCTTCATGTCGCACCACCACATATTTGCTGTCGGCCTTGAAGTAGTAGATGGAAGAGAGGGGAATCCGCTCCAGCCGCCCCCTATAGCGCACGGTAACACCAGCCTCTGATTCCGGCTTATCGTGAGCCGTCAATCTCGTGGGACGGGCCGCCTGTTCCAACGCCGCCTTGAGCTTTTCGGATCGAACCGGTTTGAGCAGATAGCCCGCGCCACGGACATCGAAAGCGGAGAGAGCGTGCTCTTCATAGGCAGTGGTGAAGATCACCGCCGGCGGCAGGGGCAGATCGGCGATCCGGCGGGCCGCCTCCAAGCCATCCATGCCCGGCATCCGGATATCCATCAGCACCACGTCCACCGGATGTTCCAGACAGTGATTCACCGCTTCCTCGCCGTTGGCCGCTTCGCCCGCCAATTCGTAAGGCGCGCCCAGTTGTTTCACCAGACCGGCCAGATAGCGCCGGGCGGGCGCTTCGTCATCCACCACCAGCACTTTCATCCCTTCTCCTCCGACACCGGCAGCCAGATGCGCACCTGGTAGCACTCATCCACCAAGCCAGTGCGCAAGCCGGCCGACTCACCATAAAGGGCGTGAAGTCGCTGACGAATGTTGTCCAACGCCATGCGGTTGCCCTTGGAATGCCTTTTGACCTCTCCCGTGGGCAACGTATTGCAAACAGAGAGATTCAGCCGCCCCTCCCGAAAGTTGCCAAAAATGCGTATCTCCCCACCAGTAGCCGAAGGCTGGATGCCGTGATAAACGGCGTTTTCCACCAGCGGCTGAAGCAACAATTGGGGAACCCGCACCTGCATGGGCAGGGTTTGGAGATCCCACTGGACCCGCATGCGTTTTCCCAACCGCAACTGCTCCACTTCCAGATACTGGCGGGTAAGGCCAAGCTCCTCCTCCAGGGTCACCTGTCGCCCTTCCGCTCTCATGCTGGCGCGGAAGAGATCCGCCAGGTCGTGCAGCACCTGCTGCGCCCGCTCCGGCTCTTCCGGAATGAGACTGATGACTGTGTTCAGGCTGTTGAACAGAAAGTGAGGACGGATACGGGCCTGAAGCGCCTGGTATCTGGCCCGGTTCTCGGCCAGCTCCTGCTGACGCTGCTGATGCAATTCATAGAGATACCGCAGCACAAGCGCGCCGAGAATGCCGCCAATGCCCAGTGTTCGGATCAACAGCCGATCGGGTTCCACCCCCACCACCAGATCCACCGGCAACAAGCGTACCGTGGCGGCGGCGACCACGACGCAGGCCAGAAGAACGATAAGCCAGGCCACCACGCCCGCGATACTGTGCTTTAACTTCCCCAGCCATTGCCGCAACATGCAGATGAGCACCGCCGACACCAACGCTATCCACAAAATGTAGAGCGCGCTCAGACTGAAACGGGCGGAGAACTCCGACAGGCTGTCCACCGAGGCCAGGGTGACCACCACCGCCAGCACCACAGCGCCCAGCACCACGGCCGTCACCATGCGCACGCCGCAGAAATCGGGCAGAAAGCTCTTTTGTTCTCTTTGTTCCATGGGTCCCATGATAAAGGAAGGTCTGAATTTTTCAGACCTTCCCCTATAATCGCTGGTTTAAGGAACCTCTGATAAAAGCCTTCCATGGCTTTATCAGCACTCGCCGCGCCGCAAACGCGGTTTGCGGCTTGCTCCAAAATCAATGGCTTGGGGCCATTGATTTTGCCGGCACATCCATGTGCCGGAGGAAGGCCTGAATTTTTCAGACCTTCCCTAATG
>JALVUB010000104.1 GCA_027023915.1 Sedimenticola sp. | reverse complement strand
GGCGCCGGAACAGAGGGTGCCGGCACGACCGCCGGGCGCCTTGCGGCGGGCGGCGCGGCGCCGGCGGCCACCCGAAGCCGGTTTCCAGGAAGCCGCGCCACCGCCTGCCGGTCCTGCTCCAGGTTCCACCATTTCAACGCCACCGGCGGCAGATCGAAAGTGCCGGCGCGCACGGGAATCAAGGCAAACTTGCGGGTGACGATGGTTCGAACCCCTTTCGGGCCGGGAATCTCGCGCACCTGTGGCTCATCGGGATAGATGCGGACACCGTCGGTCTCCGGCAGCGTCAGTTCAGGCGCCTGGCCCTTGGTGATGCCGTCCACCGTCAACGTCAAGGTGCGCGTTACCGGCTCGCCGGCTTTCAGCTTGTCCAGCGGCGCCGACCACTGCTCCTTCAGCTCCACCCGGCGCGCCGGCAGCCACTGTTGTCCGCTGAAGTCCGGGGGCACGGGTTTCACTTTCAGAGTGAGCGGCTTGCTGCGCACCACCTTGCGCACATAGTCCTGGCGCGAGAAGAAGTCGTCGAAGAAAGGATCACCAAAAGGCGAGCGGCGGCGGGCGGACCGCCTGCCCGACGGCACCTGGATATCGAGCAGCAACGGCTCCATTTCCAGGGTTCCGTGAGCTTGTGGAAAGAGAAGATAGCGCCGCTCGATCACCTGCCAGTTGCGACCGTTACGCAACGCTTGGTAGGCACGGTCGTCACCCAGCTTTTCCACCAACACCTCGCCGCCGCGAAAACGGGGATCGCCCAGCGAGCCCTGGCGCCACTGGATGCGGTGGAAGATGCGCACGGTGAGGATCACCTGCTGCTGCACGTAGGGCTTGTGCTCGTCCACCGACACTTCCATGAAGACGTCGGCCTTGCCGTTGGCCGGGGTGGCCGCCGGCGGGGTGACCTCGATCACCAGGGGCTTGCTGCGCACCTTGCCGAAGGAGACCGGCGGGATGGTGAGCTTTCCCGCGCGCCTGGCCATGAGGTTGACCAGGTAGCGGTCCTCCCGTTCCATCCTGCCGTTGACGAAGGTGGTGCGAAGGGAGCGGCTGCTGCCCAGCACCTGGAAGTCCTTTTCCAGCACCGAGAAGTCGGGTTTTTCGGGCGCTTCGCCCTCGATGCTGAAAGTAACCAGAAAGCTCTCGTCCAGCGCCACCGGATTGCGGTCCACCGATACCTCCACCTGGGCCGCCAGCAGCGGCCCGGCAAGCAGCAGCAGCCACACCAGCACCAGGAAACGCCCCAATCCGCCAATCCGTAGGTCGGGCTTCAGCCCGACGAAAAACGGAATGCATTTGCAGGCCGATGGACCGGTTCTTGTGTCGGGACCTCCGAGGCAGGATGCCGAGGCGGAGCCTACAGGGGTGAGGCGGGATCCTTCACCCAGTGGGTGGAGGAAGCCCGCCGAACGCCCCGCCTTGGATGGCGGGGCTGGGCTTTTGCGCGTAGCAGGAAGCGGAGCGCAAAAGTATTCACGGCGTTCCCGACACAAGAACCGGGCCAGCGGCACTCCGAAAGCGCTGCTCTTCGTCGGGCTGAAGCCCGACCTGCGGAGCGTGCTCTCCTTACCAGGGATTTTGCGGCGGCGTTTCATGGTTCTGCCTCTGGTAATAGTAGAGAAACTTGCGGCGCAACAGGGCGCCCGGGTCATCGGGAATGCGCCTGAGCCACTGCTGGCGCGCCATGGCCCCTTCGTCGGTCGGCTTGCGGCCCGCACGAGGTGAGGCCCGGGACGTCTGCCGTTTGCCCTTGTCAGGGTCATGCTGTTTGGCGGCCTCCTCCATCCGCTTGCGGAAGGCCTGCTGCAACCGCTTGCGGGCCGCCTCTTGTTTGCGCTTTTCGTTTTGCGAAGCTGAAGAGGTTGCACCCCGGTTCGGGGCCTTTTTGTTCTTCGCCGAGCCCTTTTTCCCCTGTTTGGCACCAGCGGGGTTCGACTGCTTGCCATTCCGCTCTTTCTTGGAAGAGGAGTGCGCGCCGCTCTTTGCCGATTGTTGCCGTCCCTTGCGCCTGGCCTGCCGCCCCTTCTGTTTCTTCTGCTTCTCCTGACTGGATCTCCCCTTGCCCTGGCCACCCTGCTGCTGCTTTTTCCTCCGGCGCAGCAGCTTCTCCAGCAGCGCCTTGTTGGCGCGCGCCGCTTCCATCTCCGGGTCACGGGCCAGGGCAAGGGGAGATCCAGTCAGGAGAAGC
>JALVUB010000103.1 GCA_027023915.1 Sedimenticola sp. | reverse complement strand
CCTCGTCGGTGGGAAACTCGCGCGCCGGCAGCAGTTGCACCCGCTCCACCTTGCCGGTGGTGCGCTGGGTCTCGGGGTCGAAGGTGCGCAGGCTGTCGATCTCGTCGTCGAAGAGGTCGATGCGGTAGGGCACCGCGCTGCCCATGGGGAAGAGGTCGATGAGGGAGCCGCGCACGGCGAACTCGCCGTGGCCCATCACCGGGGAGACGCACTGGTAGCCGGCCTGCTCCAGGCGGCGGCGGAAGGCGGTGGCATCGAGCCGCTGCCCCCTCTCCAGCACCAGCACATGGGCATCGAGGAAGGCCGGCGGCAGGATGCGCTGCTGCAGGGTGGCGGCCGGCACCACCAGCACGCCCCGGCGCGCCTGGCGCAGGCGGTGGAGGGTGAGCAGCCGCTCCGACACCAGCTCGGGCAGGGGCGAGAAGACGTCGTAGGGGAGGGTCTCCCAGTCGGGAAAGTGGAGCAGGGGGAGGTCGGTTCCTTCCAGGAAGAAGGCCAGCTCCTGTTCCAGCTTGCGCGCCTGCGCCAGGTCGCGCGCCACCGCCACCACCAGGCCGGGCCAGTTGCGCGCCGCCGAGGCGATGGCCAGTCCGCCCGCCGCGCCAATGGCCCGGCCCCACAGCAGGCGCTCGCCCCCCTTCTCCGGCAGGGGCGGAGCCAGTGGCGAAGCCAGATTTTCTTGCTGGGCGGTCATGGAAGGGCGCGTATTGTGCCACAGGCGGCGTTGTCAGGTGCGCTGGAATGGCGCCGTCACCGCCTGGGCCATTTGGCGGGTCTCCTCGGGCGTCTCCAGCAGCCGCCACTGCTCGTCGCGGATGTGGTTCTCGGGAAAGCGGGCTTCCAGGGGCAGAAAGCGGCTCTTGTAACTCATCTTGCGGCACTGGGGAATCCAGTATCCGAGATAGAGATAGCGCAGCCCTTCCCGGCGGGCCTTTTCCACCTGGTGGAGGATGGCCAGGGTACCCAGGGAGCGGCGCGCCATGCCCGGGTGAAAGAAGGTGTAGAGGGCCGAAAGGCTGCGGGGCTGGCGGTCGGTGACCGCCACGGCCACCAGCTCACCCGCCTTGCGCAGCTCCAGCAGCCGGACATCCGACCAGGGGGCGAAGAGGAAGTCGTCGCTGGCGGCGCGGCTGGCGCGGGCCATGCCGCCCTCGCCGTGGCGCGCCTGAAGGTAGGCGTGATAGAGCAGCCACTGCTCGTCGCTGAGGCGTTTGCCGCCGATCCAGCGGGCGGTGAGATCGGCGTTGCGCCGCAGCACCCGCTTGAGACCGCGGCTGGGCTGGAAGTCGGCCACCGGAATGCGCACGGCGACGCACTGGCGGCAATGGTCGCACAGGGGGCGATAGACATGGCTGCCGCTGCGCCGGAAGCCCTTGTCGAGAAAGAACTCGTAGGTGCCCGGCGAGAGGTTCTGGGGGTGGATCGCCACCACCAGGGAGCGGCTGTGGCGGCCGGGCAGGTAGTCGCAGGGGTGGGGCGGCGTCAGGGCGAGACGGAACATGGCTGCGTGGGGAAAGTGAAGTCGTCGTCCACATGGGCCGTCAGCAGGTCCAGAAAGCGGCGGCGGGGAATGAGCTCGGCGCCCAGGGAGGCGAGGTGGTCGTTGTACACCTGGCAGTCGATGAGGGGAGAGCCGAGGGCCTGGAGGGTGCGCACCAGGTGGACGAAGGCCGCCTTGGAGGCGTCCCGCCGGCGGCTGAACATGGACTCGCCGAAGAAGAGGCTGCCCAGGGCCACGCCGTAGAGCCCGCCGGCCAGCTCGCCCTGGTGCCAGCACTCCACCGAATGGGCCAGGCCCAGGCGGTGGAGCCTTTCGTAGGCCTGGATCATCTCGGGCGTGATCCAGGTGCCTTCCCCCTCGCCACGGGGCGCGGCGCAGCCACGGACGACGCCGCCGAAATCCTGGTCGAAGGTGACCTCGAAGGCGCCCCGGCGAAGGGTCTTGCGCAGGCTGCGGCTGATGTGGAGTTTCTCGGGAAAGAGCACCATGCGCGGGTCGGGGCTCCACCACAACAGGGGCTGGCCCGCGCTGTACCAGGGAAAGACCCCCTGGCGATAGGCGTTGACCAGGCGTTGGGGGGCCAGGTCGCCGCCCACCGCCAGCAGACCGTCGGGGTCGGTCTCCGCCAGGGCGGGATCGGGAAAGGGGGTTTCCGGGGGCGTTCCGTGCAGATCGAAGATCAAGGATCAGTTGTCTTCCATCGCCAGGGCGTCCAGATACTTCTCGGCATCCAGTGCCGCCATGCAGCCGGCGGCGGCGGAGGTGACCGCCTGCTGGTAGACGTGGTCGGCCACGTCGCCGGCGGCGAAGACCCCCTCCACCGAGGTGGCGGTGGCGTTGCCCCCGGTGCCGCTCTTCACCTTGATGTAGCCGTTCTCCATCTCGAGTTGCCCTTCGAAGAGCTTGGTGTTGGGCTGGTGGCCGATGGCGATGAAGACCCCCTGGAGCTCGATCTCCCGGGTGGCGCCGTCCTTGACGTTCTTCACCCGCATGCCGGTGACGCCGGAGTCGTCCCCCAGCACCTCGTCGAGGACGTGGTCCCAGAGGATGGTGATGTTGCCGTTCTCGGCCTTCTCCAGGATCTGCTTCTGCAGGATCTTCTCCGCCCGCAGGGCGTCGCGGCGGTGGACCAGGATCACCTCGGAGGCGATGTTGGAGAGGTAGAGGGCCTCCTCCACGGCGGTGTTGCCGCCACCGATCACCGCCACCTTCTGGCCGCGATAGAAGAAGCCGTCGCAGGTGGCGCAGGCCGAGACCCCCTTGCCGCGGAACTTCTCCTCCGAGGGGATGCCCAGCCAGCGGGCGGAGGCGCCGGTGCAGATGATGAGCGCGTCGCAGGTGTAGCTGCCGGCATCGCCGGTGAGGGTGAAGGGGCGGCTGGAGAGATCGGCGGTATGGATGTGGTCGAAGACGATCTCGGTGTCGAAACGCTCGGCGTGCTTGCGCATCCGCTCCATGAGGTCGGGCCCCTGCACCCCCTCCCAGTCGCCGGGCCAGTTGTCCACGTCGGTGGTGGTCATGAGCTGGCCGCCCTGGTCCATGCCGGTGACCAGCACCGGATCGAGGTTGGCGCGGGCGGCATAGACGGCGGCGGTGTAACCGGCGGGGCCGGAGCCCAGAATCAGCAGCTTGCAGTGTTTGGTTTCGCTCACGGCGTGAACTCTCCTCGTTTATACTGGACGTCGAACGAATCCCGGGATGCTACCACAGGCCGGAACCCTGCCGAAAACCGCGGGCGGTTGAGGCAAGTGCCGCTGGCGAACCCCGGCAGCCTGTGAAATAATTGCCAAGGAACTTAAAGATAAATCTATAACAAATTGAAAAAAATGGAGAATTGAAGTGCATGCCTCGCTAGGCCGGAGATTGAGGGAAGGCGCCTTTCTGCTGATTCTGGCGGTCAGTTGTTATTTCGTGTTGTCACTGGCCACCTTTTCGCCCGACGACCCTGGCTGGGCCTATGTGGGCGACCGTCAGCAGGCGGTGAATGGCGGCGGCCCGGCGGGGGCCTGGTTTTCCAGCGTGCTATACACCCTTTTTGGTTATCTTGCCTACCTCGTGCCCATGGTGATTCTCTGGAGCGGTTGGCTGCTGTTCCGCTATCGGGGCGAGGAAAAGGAGAAGGACTACCGGCTGCTGGTGGTCCGCTGGATCGGCTTTTTCATCACCCTTATTGCCGGATGTGGCCTGGCCACCATGCACCTGCCGGCGCGAAGCAATCTTCCGGAAGGGCCGGGCGGCATTCTGGGACAGGCGGTGGAATATGGGCTGGTGAAGGTGGTGAGTTTCGCCGGTGGCGATCTATTCCTGCTGGCGCTTTTTCTGGTGGGTTTCACCCTGTTCAGCGGCCTCTCCTGGGTGGCGCTGATGGAGGGGATCGGCGGTTTCGTGCTGGGTGGTTTCGGGCAGATACGGCGGTTTGCGCGCAGGCGCGAGGAGGCGGCGGAGGCGCGCCGTTTGAAGCAGGAGCGCAGCGAGGCGCTGAAGAAGGAAAAGGCGCTGGTAAAGGAACGCAAGCCGCCACGCATCGAGCCGGAAAAGGTGAAGGTGGTGCCCAGCGTGCGGGTGGAAAAGGAGAAGCAGATTCCCCTCATCGAACCGGAACCCAATGCCGAGCTGCCGCCACTGTCGCTTCTCGACCCGCCGGAACACAACGGTCAGGGGTACTCGGAAGAGGCGCTGGAGATGCTGTCGCGGCTGGTGGAACGCAAGCTGGAGGATTTCCGCATCCAGGTGCAGGTGGTTGCTGTCCATCCGGGGCCGGTGGTTACCCTGTTCGAGTTGCAATTGGCCCCCGGCACCAAGGCGAGCAAGATCACCAACCTTTCCAAGGATCTTGCCCGTTCCCTGTCGGTGATCTCGGTGCGGGTGGTGGAGGTGATCCCCGGCAAGTCCACCATCGGCCTGGAGATCCCCAACGAGCACCGCGAGATGGTCTATCTGAGCGAGGTGCTCTGCTCGGAAGAGTACGATCGTTCCAGATCTCCGCTCACACTGGCATTGGGCAAGGACATATCCGGTGGCCCCGTGGTGGCCGATCTCGCCAAGATGCCCCATGCGCTCATTGCCGGCACCACGGGTTCCGGCAAATCGGTGGCCATCAACGCCATGATTCTAAGCCTGCTCTACAAGGCCAGGGCCGACGAGGTGCGCCTCATCATGGTGGACCCCAAGATGCTGGAGCTGTCGGTGTATGAGGGCATTCCCCATCTGCTCACCCCGGTGGTCACCGACATGAAGGAGGCGGCCAACGCCCTGCGCTGGTGCGTGGGCGAGATGGAGCGGCGCTACCGGCTGATGGCGGCCCTGGGGGTGCGCAACATCGGCGGCTTCAACAAGAAGGTGCGCGAGGCCGAGAAGTCGGGCCAGCCCATCCGAGACCCCCTGTGGCAGCCCGATCCCACCGGCCTCACCGAGAACGAGCCGGCCGAGGCGCCGCCGCTCACCCCCATGCCCTACATCGTGGTGGTGATCGACGAGCTGGCCGACATGATGATGGTGGTGGGCAAGAAGGTGGAGGAACTCATCGCCCGGCTGGCGCAAAAGGCGCGCGCCGCCGGCATCCACCTGCTGCTGGCCACCCAGCGCCCCTCCGTGGATGTCATCACCGGCTTGATAAAGGCCAACATTCCCACCCGCATCGCCTTCCAGGTCTCCTCGCGGGTGGACTCGCGCACCATTCTCGATCAGATGGGGGCCGAGCACCTGCTGGGTCACGGCGACATGCTCTACCTGCCGCCGGGCAGCTCCATTCCCCAGCGTACCCATGGCGCCTTTGTCTCCGACGACGAAGTGCACCGGGTGGTGGAGTTTCTCAAGAAGAGCGGGCGTCCCGATTACATCGAAGAGATCGTGCAGGAGCCCACGGAGGCCATCCCCGGCCTTTCGCCCGAGGCTTCCGGCGTGCAGACAGAGGACGCCGACCCGCTGTTCGACGAGGCGGTGCGCATCGTCACCGAAACCCGCCGCGCCTCCATCTCCGGCGTGCAGCGGCGCCTGAAGATCGGCTACAACCGCGCCGCCCGGCTGGTGGAGGAGATGGAGCGCATCGGCATCGTCAGCACCGCCGACAGCAAGGGCAACCGCGAGGTATTGGCGCCGCCGCCTCCCGAGGAGTGAGCCGGTGAGAACAACATCTCAATCACTTGGGCGCTGGAGCGGTTTGTGACGCTCACCAGCCTGCTCATGATCCTCTACCTGCTGTTCCAGCTCTCGGGGCTGGTGAGCGCGGTACACGCCATTCTGCACACCCGCACCGCCCAGGGCGCCATCGCCTGGGTGGTGAGCCTGGTGACCATGCCCCTGTTGAGTGTGCCCGCCTATTGGGTGCTCGGACGCAGCAGGTTCCAGGGCTATGTGAGCGCGCGTCAGCGGCGGGAACTGCTCATGAGCGGGGCCAGGGAAGAGGCTCATCAATCCTTTCTCGGCCTGGCGGTGGATGTGCCACGCCATTTTCCGGAATACCGGGCCATTCGTCGCCTCTCTCCCACGCCTTTTCTGCGGGGCAACCGGGTACGGCTGCTGGTGGATGGCAAGGTGACCTATGACAGTATCGAGGCGGGATTGCGGCGCGCGTCCAGCTACATTCTGTTCCAGTTCTACATTCTGCGCGCCGATGAGAGCGGCACCCGTTTCATGGATATTTTGGCGGAAAAGGCGCGCCAGGGCGTGGCGGTGCATGTGCTGTATGACGAGATCGGCAGCTACGGCCTGCCGACCAAATGGTTGGAGCACTACCGCCAGGCCGGTTTGCGGGTGATTCCTTTCAACACCACCCGCGGCAGGCGCAACCGTTTTCAGCTCAACTTCCGCAACCACCGCAAGATCGTGGTGGTGGATGGGCGGGAAGCCTGGCTTGGCGGGCTCAACGTGGGTGATGAATACCTTGGCCATCATCCCAGGCTTTCCCCCTGGCGCGATACCCACGTTCACATCATCGGCCCGGCGGCCCTGGAGGCCCAGGCGGTCTTCTGGGCCGACTGGCACTGGGCGGATCAGAGCCTGCTGGAAAACCTCAGCTGGGAGCCGGCGCCGGTGGAAGGGGCGGGGCAGGATGTGCTGGTGCTTGGTTCCGGGCCGGCGGACGAGCTTGAGACCGCCAGCCTTTTCTTCACCACCATGATAAACGCAACGCGCCGCCGGCTGTGGATCGCCACCCCTTATTTTGTCCCTGACGAAGCGACCCAGGTGGCGCTTTCCCTGGCGCTGCTGCGTGGCGTGGAGGTGCGTATTCTGATACCCCGGCACAATGACAACTGGTTTGTGCACAACGCGGCCAATGTCTATCTTTCCCGGTTTTCGCTCATGGGCGCCAAGATTCATTACTACGAAGCCGGTTTCATGCACCAGAAAACGGTGCTTTCCGACGATGATCTTGCCATGGTGGGCACGGTCAATTTCGACAATCGCTCCTTCCGTCTCAACTTCGAGGTCACCGCGGTGGTGGCCGACAGGGAGTTCGCCCGCGAAGTGGAACAGATGCTTCACCAGGATCTGGAGAACGCCACGGTGATAAAACCTTTCGATCTCAAACAGGCGCCTTTTATTGAGCGGTTGAAGGCCCGTGGATGTGTCTTGTTGGCGCCGGTGTTGTAAAGATGATGACACCTTTTCGTCTATTGGTTCTGCTGCCGGTTCTGCTGCTGGCCGCTTGCGCCAACCTTCCGGATCGTCCCCAGCTTGCGCGGACCACGGCTTTCACCGATACAGCCGACACCCCCCTGGGACGCGCCTGGCAGGATGACGAACGACGGCATGGGGGTCGCTCGGCCTTTTATCTGCTGGGGAATGGTCTGGATGCCTTCGTGGCGCGGGCCGCGCTGGTGCGCCTGGCGCGACGCGGCATCGACATGCAGTACTACATGATCCATGGCGACCATGTGGGCTCCCTGCTGATGAACGAGGTGCTGCGCGCGGCGGACAGGGGCGTGCGGGTGCGCATACTGCTGGACGACATAGACGAGGGGAAGCGGGACCGCTATCTGGCCGTTTTCGACCACCATCCCAATATCGAGGTGCGGATATTCAATCCGTTCGGGCGCAACGTCAGCCGCATCTGGCAGTATCTCACCGGTTTCGGCCGTCAGACCCGGCGCGCTCACAACAAGCTTCTGGTGGTGGACAATCTGGCGGCGGTCGTGGGGGGGCGCAATATCGGCGACGAATATTTCGAGCGCGACCCGGATCTGGCCTTTCAGGATCTGGACCTGCTCGCCGTCGGCCCGGCGGCGCGGGCGGTTTCGGACTCCTTTGACCGTTATTGGAACCACCGGCTGAGTTATCCGATCAGCCTGCTGGTGGGTTGGCGACCGGATGAAGCCACCTATCAAAGGCTTCTGCGGGCTTTCAGGGGCCGGGTGGCGAGCCACCGGGACTCTCCCTACCTGGAGCGGCTGCGCAACTCCCCCCTGGGAAAAAAACTGCGCCAGGGACATATCGACTTCACCCTGGCCGGCGCCAGGGTGGTGGCCGACGATCCCGACAAGCTGCTGAAATCGACACGGGACGCCGGCAGTCGCATGATGAACGAACTGGCGCCGTACCTGTCGGCGGCGCGCGAGGAGCTGATCGTCATCTCCCCCTATTTCGTGCCGGGCAGGCGCGGCGTGGAATTTTTCCGGAAACTGCGGAAACGGGGCGTGCGGGTGAGGGTTCTCACCAACTCCCTGGCCTCTACGGACGTTTCCGTGGTCCACGCCGGTTACAGCCGTTACCGCCGCGCGTTGTTGCGCATGGGGGTGGAGCTGTGGGAACTCAACCGCATCACCCCCAGAAAGGCACGCAAGAAGTTCCGCGAGGGGAAGGTCGGCAAGGCCAAGACCAGTCTTCACGCCAAGGCGTTCGTGGTCGATCGTAAAACCCTGTTCATAGGGTCGATGAATTTCGATGCCCGTTCCGTGGTGCAGAACACCGAAATCGGCATGGTCATCGACTCGCCGGAGCTGGCCAGGCGGGTGGCCGCCGCCTTCGACAAGCTGGCGCCTCAGGCCGCGTTCCGTCTGGAACTGGTGAAGGACAAGAATACCGGGATTGAAAAAATCCGCTGGCGCGGCCGGGAGGAGGGCAGACCTGTCACCTATGACAGCGAGCCCCACGCGGGCCTGCTGCGGCGCCTGGGAATCTTCCTGATCCGCTGGCTGCCCATCGAATCGCAGATCTGAATGAAAAAACCCGCCATCCAAGGCGGGTTCGAGTCGTTCCGGCTTCGCAGGTCTGACTTCAGTCCGACAACAATGGGAGTGTCGGGCTGAAGCCTAACCTGCGAGCGGGTTATCCGATCAGTGGACGTGGCCGTGGGCCAGCTCCTCGGCGGAGGCTTCGCGGACCGAGTCCACGGTGACGTCAAAATGCAGCACCTGGCCCGCCAGGGGGTGGTTGGCGTCGATCACCACGGTATCGTCGTTCACTTCGCGCACGGTGACATGATGCACGTTGCCGTTGCCGTCGTCGGCTTGCAGGGTCATGCCGGGCGCCAGGTCGTCGATGCCAGCCACGGCGCTGCGGGGGATGGTCTGGATCATTTCGGGATTGATCTCGCCATAGGCGTCCTTGGGCTGGATGGAGACTTGCAGGCTGTCGCCTGCGGCCTTGCCCTCCAGTGCCTGCTCCAGCCCGGGGATGATGCCGTGGTGGCCGTGCAGGTAGCTCAGGGGAGGGTGGCCTTCCGAGGAGTCGATCACCTCGCCCGCGTCGTTGGTCAGCTTGTAATGGATGGAAACGACGCGATCTTTTTCGATGTTCATGCTCTGTTCCTGTATTGCGGTTACAAAAAAGCACGAGCAGCAGTTGCTCGTGCAGTCACATGATACAGCATTGGGAAAAACCGTGTAGGAGGCGCGTCCTCGCGCCGAACAAGAATGTGGCGCCTGGGGTTCGCGGCGGGGACGCCGCTCCTACGGTGTCAGATCGCCCTGGCCTGGGTCTCGGCATTGCCGATGT
>JALVUB010000102.1 GCA_027023915.1 Sedimenticola sp. | reverse complement strand
CCCCAAGCCATTGATTTTGGAGCAAGCCGCAAACCGCGTTTGCGGCGCGGCGAGCGTTGATAAAGCCATGGAAGGCTTTTATCAGCGCTTCCCAAGAGTAGGGCAAATCAGCGCAAAATGCCAATGGCTCAAGTCCAGTCTCTTGGTTGGAGAAATTTTTCATAGAGCGCGGCTTCGGGCGTGCCTGGTTCCGGGTGCCAGTCGTAGCGCCAACTCACCAGGGGCGGCAGTGACATGAGGATGGATTCAGTTCGCCCGCCCGATTGCAAGCCGAAGAGCGTGCCCCGGTCGTAAACCAGGTTGAATTCCACGTAGCGACCCCGCCGGTAGAGCTGAAACTGGCGCTCGCGCTCGCCCCAGGGCGTTTCCTTCCGCCGTTCCACGATGGGAAGATAGGCGTCCAGATAGCTGTCGCCCACGGCGCGCAGAAAAGCGAAGCTTCGCTCGAAGCCCCACTCGTTGAGATCGTCAAAAAAGAGTCCGCCCACGCCGCGCGGCTCGTTGCGGTGCTTCAGGAAGAAGTAGTCGTCGCACCACTTCTTGAAGCGGGGATAGACCTCGTCGCCGAAGGGCTTGCAGGCGGCGCGGGCGGTGCGGTGCCAGTGGACCGCGTCCTCCTCGAAGCCGTAGTAGGGAGTGAGGTCGTAGCCGCCCCCGAACCACCATACCGGCTCGCTGCCACTTTTTTCGGCAATGAAGAAACGGACGTTGGCGTGGGAGGTGGGCACATAGGGGTTTTTCGGGTGGATCACCAGGGAGACTCCCAGCGCCTCAAAGCTTCTTCCCGACAGCTCGGGGCGGGCGGCGGTGGCCGAAGGCGGCAGGGCGTTACCGTGGACGTGGGAAAAATTGACGCCGGCCTTTTCAAACACCTTGCCTCCTTCCAGGATGCGGCTGCGTCCGCCGCCCCCTTCCGCCCGTTCCCAGGCGTCTTCATGGAATTCCTCGCCGCCGTCAAGTTCTGCCAGGGCGTTGCAGATGCGGTCTTGGAGCTCCAGCAGCCAGCGCTTGACCGGCTGAATATCGGGTTGGGTGTTCATAAGCGTATTCTCCTCCTGGTGAGCGCGTCCTGGATGGGCGTGGGGCGTTCCAATCCGCAGGTGGGACCGTGAAGCACCATGTCAACACCCTTTTGGCGCAATTGTACTTGTATCGCGGTGCGCGCCGGCGTCCGACCAGCGCGGTTGGCGCTGGTGGAGACCAGCGGCCCGCCGAAGCGGCGGCACAGTTCGGCAGCCAGGGGGTGGGCGGTCACGCGTGTCGCCACTTTGTCATGACCGCCGTTGATCCATGTCGGCAGCGCTTCCGCCGCTGGCAGCAGCCAGGTGTAAGGACCAGGCCAGCTTGCGAGAACGGCTTGCAGCCAGGGGGGATTGCAACTGTCAGGCAGGTGAATGAACGGCCGTAACTGATGGAAGTCGGCTGCAATGAGGATAAGGCCTTTTGCCAGCGGTCTGTTTTTGATGGCCAACAGCCGCGAGACCGCTTCGGCGTTCAGAGGATCGCACGCCAGCCCATAGACCGCCTCGGTGGGATGGGCGACGATGCCTCCGTGGCGCAGCAGGCGGGTGGCGAGGCGGAGTTGAAAGGGGGATGGCATGGGTTCTCGTCATCCTCACTTCCCGGCGCTGGCCGTCTGCTGTTCCTCATAAGGCTCGGCGTAGGAGCACTCTTGCTGGGGGCAGACCTTTTCAGTGCCGCGCTTCTTGGTGGTCTTGATGGTAAGAACGGGCCAGCCACATCGGGGACAGGGCTCGTTGACCGGCTCGTTCCATACCGCGTAGTCACACTTCGGGTAGGTGGAGCAGGAGTAGAAGATCTTGCCGCGACGAGATTTGCGCTGCATCAGGGTGCCCTGGTTGCACTTGGGGCAGGGCACGCCGGTGTCCCTGGGCTTTTCGAGTGGTTCGATGTGGCGGCACTTGGGATAGGCCGAGCAGCCGATGAACTTGCCGTAGCGGCCCCGCTTGATGACCAGCGGCGAGCCACACTCGGGGCAGTCGCGGCCCACCTCCTGGGGCGCTTCCGCCTCGGCGCGACTCTGGTTCAGGTCACGGGTGTAGTCACATTCAGGGTAATTGGTGCAGCCGATGAAGCGGCCATGGCGTCCCAGCCGGATGGCGAGGTCGCCGCCGCACTTGGGGCACTTCTCGTCGATCCTCTCCTGGGTGACGTCGGAGCGCTTGACGTTCTCCTGGGTGTGAT
>JALVUB010000101.1 GCA_027023915.1 Sedimenticola sp. | reverse complement strand
ATGAGTCTTCCATGAACGAGACAACCGACAACACAGAAATGAAAAAGGAGAAAAGCCGGCGCGGGTTGAGTGGAGGTGCCGTCTTTTGGATTGTCCTCGGCACCATCCTGGTGACCGTCGGACTCACTTGGTGGGTGTTGCGTACCTACCTCTATCCCACCGCTTTCCACCCGGTGGAGTTGAGCGCCAGGGAAGAGCAACAGTTGAACGCCAAGCTGCGGGTGCTGGGTTACCAGCCGGCGGAAAGGAGTGAGGCAGACAATGGCGAGAGCGACCAGCAATGGCTGCGGCCCGAGGCTTACCGCGAAGACGCGGGCAAGCGCACCCTCTATTTCACCGAGCGGGAACTCAATGCCCTCATCGCCAACAACAAGGATCTGGCGCGGCGTCTGGCGGTGGATCTTTCGGATGATACCCTGAGCGTTCGCGCCCTGATCCATCTGGACCCGGATTTTCCCGTACTGGGCGGCAAGACCCTGCGGGTCGCCAGCGGGGTGGAGCTGGGCTTCCACAACGGCCGTCCGCTGGTGCGGCTGTTGGGGGTGAGCATCATGGGCGTGCCCATACCCAGTGCCTGGATGGGTGGCTTGAAGAATGTGGATCTGGTGAATGAGTTTGGCGACGCCGGTGGTTTCTGGGAGGCCTTCGCAAACGGCGTGCGGGATATTCAGGTGGAGGACGGTCGTCTCAAGGTGACCCTGAAGGAGTGAAGCGGGTGCCCGGCCGCTGCGACAGCGGCCGGACTCCGCGGTTCATTTTGCTTCCACTACCTTGGCATCTGGCGCATTGCGCGCAACCGAAGCAATGCCATTGTCCCGGCCACGCGCGGTTTTGTACATCTGGCTTTTGCCGATCACTTGGCCGTTTGTGGCGTTCAGGGTAAAGAAGAACTTGCCGTTCTTGGCTTCCTTTTTCTGAAAACGGGCGGGTTCCTGGCTGTTGCGGCGTACCGATTCGATGCCGTTGTCCCGGCTCTTGGCCGAAGCATACCCCTGGCTCTGAAGAATAATCTCTCCGTTACCCGCCTTCAGCGAGAAATAGTGCTTGCCGTCTTTTCCGACCGATGTGACGAACTTTCCTGCCATGTCGAAGACTCCTCTTTGGGTGGTTGATGAAAGCGTTGTTCAAGTTCCGTCCGGCTCATCCACGTCCACCTGTCCGCTGATCCGCCGGCGAATGTGTGACCAGGAGATGCCGATGGCCAACAAAACGGCTATCAGAATTAGCGTCACCCAACTGAGAGCGGATGCGTTGTTCAACGAAAGCCAACCATAATATACCAAGGCCCAAATGATTGTGCCGAAAAGCGCCATTACCAGCAGGCTGCCGAAAAAGCCCAGTGAACGGGCGGTGGCGCGAAGAAAGATCGCCCAGCCGGCAATGAGCATGACGGCGGTCATCAGCAACAAAGGATCGAGCTTGTTACTGCTCTGTTCCATCCAGTGGACCCAGGAATAGCCCGAGGGATTGTATGTAACCAGAACGAGAAAGAGAGCCGCCAGCAGGCGCAGGAAAAAAGCGGACCAACCGAAACGATAACTTGCCATGGATTGACCAGGGATTCATATTGGGATTCAAACTGGCCCGAGTATAGAAGGGCGCATCGAAAAATTCGAGGCGCTGGTGATGTTGATAACAGGTTTCGATCGGTGAAGTTTCATTGAGAGCCGGCTGGAATCGGGTAGAATCCCCGGTTTCCCGACGCGAGGAGTCGATAATGCAGGACATCAACCCGATCACCAACAAGATCGCCAACTTGAGGGAGCGCGTGGAATCCCTCAGGGGGTATCTTTGACTACGCCGCCAGGAAGGAGCGGCTGACCGAGGTACTCGCCGAGCTGGAGGACCCGGAGATCTGGAACGACCCGGAGAGGGCCCAGGCCCTGGGCCGGGAGCGGGCGCAGCTCGAGAACGTGGTCGAGGGCATCGACCGCATCACTTCGGGCCTGGACGAGGCGGAAGAGCTTCTGGAGCTGTCGGTGGAGGAAGGCGACGAGGAGACCGTCGCCGCCGTGGCCGCCGACGTGGACCGCTTCGAAAAAGAGGTGGAGGCGCTGGAGTTCCAGCGCATGTTCTCCGGCGAGATGGACGCCAACAACGCTTTCCTGGAGATCCAGGCCGGCTCCGGCGGCACCGAGGCCCAGGACTGGGCCGAGATGCTGCTGCGCATGTACCTGCGCTGGGGCGAATCCCACGGCTTCAAGAC
>JALVUB010000100.1 GCA_027023915.1 Sedimenticola sp. | reverse complement strand
CCGGTTCATGGTGGTTTCGAATCTGTCCACCATGGCGCCCTGACCGGCGGCCCGTAACCCTTTTGCCACCGTGCCGAGAGCGCCGGGCAGGGGAATGTGTACCTTGGGATTGTTCAGAAAACCGCCAGGCCTGCCCAGATATTTGACTGCCCGTTCGGCACCTATGCTGAGAGCCTGTTTCAGGCCGGCGCCTATTTTTGATTGGGAAAGGCCGGTTGTGACCGTATGTGGCGTGAGGGCGTGGCTGCCACCCAGCATCCGGCTGCCCTGTTCAAGCAGGCTGCCGAAGCCGCCAGCCTGCAAAACTGCCGGAAGCGTCAGCGTGGCGAGAAAAAGGAGGTGTCTTGGGTTCATGGGTCCGCTCCTTGCTGGGGATCATAGATTGCCGATGCGTTTTGCCTGTTCCGACAGTTTTTGCAGCGCGTCCTGGGTGATTTTCAGTTTTTCCCGTTCCTTCTCCACCACCGCCGGCGGCGCCTTCTCCACGAAACCTGGGTTGGCGAGCTTCTTCTCCGCCCGTTGCAGATCGGCCTGGAGGCGGCTGATCTCCTTCTCCAGCCGCTTGAGTTCCGCCTCCTTGTCGATGAGGCCGGCCAGGGGAATGAGCACCTCCATTTCGCCCACCAGGGCGGTGGCCGATTCCGGCGGGATCTGGCCCGGTTCGAGGATCTCCACCGACCCGGTGCGGGCCAGGAAGTCGAGGTAGTGGCGGTTGCGCTCCAGAAAACGGGCATCCTGTTCGTTCACGTTGGCCAACAGCACCGGCACCGGCTTGCCGGGCGGGATGTTCATCTCGCCCTTGATGCGGCGGATGCCGAGGATGAACGCCATCACCCAGCGCATCTCCTCTTCCGCTTCGGGGTCGATGAGCGCATCGTCCGGCTCCGGCCACGGCTGGCGCATGATGGTCTCGCCCTCGATGCCGGCCACCGGCCTGACCTGCTGCCAGATCTCCTCGGTGATGAAGGGCATGATGGGGTGAATCAGCCGAAGCAGGGTCTCCAGCACGCTCACCAGGGTGTGGCGCGCGGCGGCCTTCTGTTCATCCGAGGCGCTGTCGGCGTTGAGCACCGGCTTGGTCAGCTCCAGGTACCAGTCGCAGTACTCATTCCAGGTGAACTCGTAGAGGGCCTGGGCGGCGTGGTCGAAGCGGTAGCCTTCGATGGACCGGGCCACCTCGCGGGCCACCTGTTGCAGGCGGGACAGGACCCAGCGGTCTGCCACCGAGCGGGCGTTTTGTCGGGCTGAAGCCCGACCTACATCAGCAACAGCCTCATCTGGCGGAGGTTGTAGGTCGGACTTCAGTCCGACATCCGCCACGTTCATCAACACATACCGCGACGCATTCCACAGCTTGTTGCAGAAGTTGCGATACCCCTCGATGCGGTTGAGCGAGAGGACGATGTCCCGCCCGGTGGTGGCCTGGGCGGCGAAGGTGAAGCGCAGGGCGTCGGTGCCGTAGGCGGGGATGCCGTCGGGGAACTGCTTGCGGGTCTGTTTTTCGATCCTGACGGCCAAGTGCGGCTGCATCATCCCCGAGGTTCGCTTCTTCACCAGGGACTCCAGGTCGATGCCGTCGATCACGTCCAGGGGGTCGAGGACGTTGCCTTTGGACTTGGACATCTTCTGCCCCTCGGCGTCGCGCACCAGGCCGTGGACATAGACCTCGTGGAAGGGCACCTCGTCCATGAACTTGAGCCCCATCATGATCATCCGCGCCACCCAGAAAAAGATGATGTCGAAGCCGGTGACCAGCACGTTGGTGGGGTAGAAGGTCTTCAGCCGTTCGGTCTGCTCCGGCCAGCCCAGGGTGGAGAAGGGCCAGAGGGCGGAGCTGAACCAGGTGTCGAGCACGTCCTCGTCCTGGCGCAGGGGGTAGTCGGCGGGCAGATCGTGCTGCTGGCGCACCTCCTCCTCGGAGCGGCCCACGTAGACGTTGCCCTGGTCGTCGTACCAGGCGGGAATGCGGTGGCCCCACCAGATCTGGCGGCTGATGCACCAGTCCTGGATGTTGCGCATCCAGTCGAAGTAGGTGTTCTTCCAGTTGTCGGGCACGAAGCGGATGCGCCCGCTCTCCACCGCCTCGATGGCGGCCTTGGCCAGGGGCTCCACCTTGACGTACCACTGGTCGGTGAGGAAGGGCTCGATGACGGCGCCGGAGCGGTCGCCGCGGGGCACCATCAGCTTGTGGCCCTCGGTCTTCTCCAGCA
>JALVUB010000099.1 GCA_027023915.1 Sedimenticola sp. | reverse complement strand
GCCCTCGCCGGCGGTGGGCGGCAGGCCGTATTCCAGGGCGCGCACGTAGTCCTCGTCGAAGTGCATCGCCTCGTCGTCGCCCGCCTCCTTCTCCTCCACCTGCTTGCGGAAGCGCTCCGCCTGGTCCTCCGGGTCGTTGAGCTCGGAAAAGCCGTTGGCGATCTCGCGCCCGCCGACGAAGAACTCGAAGCGGTCGGTGACGAAGGGGTTGGTGTCGCTGCGCCGCGCCAGGGGCGAGACCTCGGTGGGATACTCGGTGATGAAGGTGGGATCCTTGAGCCGGTGTTCCACCGTCTTCTCGAAGATCTCGATCTGGATCTTGCCCAGCCCCCAGTTCTCCTGCACCTCGATGCCGAGGCGGCGGGCGTGTTCGGCCGCTTTCCCGCGATCCTCCAGGTCCCCGGCGGGGATGTCGGGGTTGAAGTGGAGAATGGACTCCTTCACCGTCATGCGGGCGAAGGGCTTGCCGAAGTCGTGGGTTTCACCCTGGTACGGGATCTCGGTGCTGCCCTTGATGTCGCGGGCGATGCCGCGCAGCAGCTCCTCGGTGAGATCCATCAGGTCGTGGTAGTCGGCGTAGGCCTCGTAGAACTCCAGCATGGTGAACTCGGGGTTGTGGCGGGTGGAGAGCCCCTCGTTGCGGAAGTTGCGGTTGATCTCGAACACCCGCTCGAAGCCGCCCACCACCAGCCGCTTGAGGTAGAGCTCCGGCGCGATGCGCAGGTAGAGCGGCAGGTCCAGGGCGTTGTGGTGGGTGACGAAGGGACGCGCCGTGGCGCCGCCGGGGATCACCTGCATCATGGGGGTCTCCACCTCCACGAAGCCGCGCGCCTTGAGGAAGTCGCGGATGTAATCGATGATGCGCGAGCGCATCAGGAACACCTCCCGCGACTCGGGATTGACGATCAGGTCGAGATAGCGCTGGCGGTAGCGCAGCTCGGTGTCGCTCAGGCCGTGCCACTTCTCCGGCAGGGGGCGCAGGGACTTGGTGAGCAGCACCGCCCGCTCCATGTTGACATAGAGATCGCCCTTGCCCGACTTGTGCACCGGCCCCTCGGCGCCGACGATGTCGCCGATGTCCCACTGCTTGATCTCGTCCAGCAGCTCCTTGGGGAGCTTCTTGCGATCCACGTAGAGCTGGATGCGCCCGCTCATGTCCTGGATGACGAGAAAGGGGCCACGCTTGGCCATGATGCGGCCGGCCACGGCGGCATGGCGGTCGAGGGCTTCCAGTTCTTCCTTGGACTTTTCACCCAGCTCCTTCTGGAGATCGGCGGCCAGATCCTTGCGCTTGAAGTCGTTGGGATAGGCCAGCCCCAGCTCACGCAACCGCTTGAGCTTTTCGCGCCGCTGGGCAATGAGTTTGTGTTCGTCCTGGGTTTTGTCGTTCATTGGCTTTGAAAAAATTTTGTTGATCCCCTCACCCCGGCCCTCTCCCGGGGGGAGAGGGGGGAGGTAGCCGAGTTGATCCCCTCACCCCCAACTCCTCTCCCGGAGGGAGAGGGCCGGGGTGAGGGGGATTTCAAATCAATCACAATCCGCTCTTGAGACTGGCCTCGATGAAAGGATCGAGTCCGCCGTCGAGCACCGCCTGGGTGTTGCCCACCTCCACGCCGGTGCGCAGGTCCTTGATGCGCGACTGGTCGAGCACGTAGGAGCGGATCTGGCTGCCCCAGCCGATGTCGGCCTTGCTCTCTTCCACCTGCTGCTGGCTCTCGCGCCGCTTCTGCATCTCCAGCTCGTAGAGCTTCGCCTTGAGCTGCTTCATCGCCTGCTCCTTGTTGGAGTGCTGGGAGCGGCTGTTCTGGCACTGCACCACGATGCCGGTGGGCAGGTGGGTGAGGCGCACCGCCGACTCGGTCTTGTTGACGTGCTGTCCGCCCGCTCCCGAGGCGCGATAGACATCCACCCGGATGTCGGCCGGGTTGAGGTCGATCTCCACGCTGTCGTCGATCTCGGGCGAGACGAAGACCGCGGCAAAGGAGGTGTGGCGCCGGTTGCCGGAATCGAAGGGCGACTTGCGCACCAGGCGGTGGACGCCGGTTTCGGTGCGCAGCCAGCCGAAGGCGTAGGGCCCCTCGAACTTTACCGTGGCCGACTTGATCCCCGCCACCTCGCCGGGCGAGACCTCCATCAGCTCGGTCTTGAAGCCGTGGGATTCGCCCCAGCGCAGGTACATGCGCAGCAGCATCTCGGCCCAGTCCTGGGCCTCGG
>JALVUB010000098.1 GCA_027023915.1 Sedimenticola sp. | reverse complement strand
CTTGCGGCGGGCTACGGTGGTCTTCGTGTTCGAGCCGATGTTCGAAGGGGGAACGATGAGCACCATGCCTGTTTTCAGGCGGTCGTCACGCAGACGGTTGGCCTGTTTCAAGGCCGATTTTGTCACCTTGTACCTACTTGCGATGTCCGACAGCGTGTCGCCCTGTTGAACAGCGTGGCGGGGCCAGCGAAGCCGCTTGTCGGCGGGCAGTTTTGCCAGTGCCTGCTGGAACCCTTCCGCCTTTCCAGTCGGCAGAAGAAGATACTGAGGGTTGCCGGGTGATGTGACCCGGCGGATGTAGCCGGAATTGAGGGCGATCAGGGTTTTCGGTTTCACGCGGGCCAGTCTGGCGGCCACCTCGAGGTCGATCTGGCTGTCCAGCGAGACCCGGACAAAGCCCGGCGCGTTGTCGATTGCCGGCAGGCGCACATGGTAGCGGTCAGGGTTGGAGATCACCCGCGCCAAGCCGAGAAGCCGGGGAATGTAATGGCGCGTCTCCTCGGGCAGATCCAGAGACCAGTAATCGGTCCGCTTGCCCTGCTGTCGGTTGCGCCTGATTGCCCTGTTGACCGTTGCAATGCCGGCATTGTAGGCCGCCAGAGTGAGCAGCCAGTCACCATTAAAATGCCGGTTCAACCGTTTCAGATATTCCAGTGCCGCCTGAGTGGAGGCCACTGGATCGCGGCGACCGTCATACCACCAGTCCTGTTTCAGGCCCAGATAACGTCCGGTGGAGGGCATGAACTGCCACAAACCGGCGGCTCCCAGAGGAGAATTGGCCTCGGGCTGAAAATTGCTTTCGATGCAGGGTATGAGCGCGATTTCAGCCGGCATGTTTCGCGCCTGCACTTCATGCAAGATGTAGGCGAGGAAGGGTTTTCCGTTCTTCAGGCGGCGGGTGAGAAAACTGCCCTGGTGTGCGAAGTGGTCGGCCTCGCGGTCGATCTCGGCGTTCTGGATGCCGGCAAATTGAAAGTCGGAGGCCATGAGCAGCCAAAGATCTTCGCTTTCCACGGCGGCGGGCGTGGCGGGTGGTGAGGGGATATTGATCTCTCTGCCTGCTGTTTTTGATGTCCTGGTCGGATTGGTGTGACAGGCGGTCAGCAGAAGCGCGCAAGGAACGATGAGCAACAGGCGTTTCATTTGGCAGAGGGCTACAACGGTTGGGACGCCGGAACTATAAGCCAAAGCCCCGGTCGGTGAAAGCCGGCCATCTCCATGCCGAAGGCAGAATTTGAAGGCGCCAAGGTTGTCACTCCAAAAAGGGGCGGGCTAGAATAGCGCCCTTGCGTGGCTAGGGCCGGAGTGTGAAATGATAAGGGGGAATGTGGTTGCCTTGGTGACCCCGATGCGGGAAAACGGCGACGTGGATTTCGAAGCCTTGCGCCGCCTGGTGGACTGGCATGTGGAGCAGGGTACGGACGCCATCGTCTCGGTCGGCACCACCGGGGAATCGGCCACACTGGATGAAAAAGAACATTGTGAAGTCATTGCGCGCACGCTGGAATACGCTGATGGCCGCCTGCCGGTGATCGCGGGTACCGGTGCCAATGCCACCAGCGAAGCCATTCGTCTCACCCGCTGTGCAGCCGAGGCTGGCGCCGATGCCTGCCTGCTGGTGACGCCTTATTACAACAAGCCGACGCAGGAGGGGCTTTACCGTCATCACTGTGCCGTGGCAGAGGCGGTAGATATTCCTCAGATTCTGTACAACGTGCCGGGCCGCACCGCGTGCGACATGCTGCCGGAAACGGCCATTCGCCTTTCGCGGGTGGACAACATCGTTGGAATCAAGGAGGCGACAGGTGATCTGGAGCGCATTCGCGTGATCCGTGAAGACGCCGGAGCCGGTTTCGCCATCTACAGTGGCGATGATGCCACCGGTTGCGAGGCCATGTTGAAAGGGGCAGACGGCGTCATCTCTGTTACCAGCAACCTTGCGCCCGCGCAGATGACGGCCATGTGCCGGGCCGCTCTTTCCGGCGATCGTGAAAAGGCTGAGGAGATCGACCGGCGCCTGGCCGCCTTGCACCGCAATCTGTTTCTGGAATCCAATCCCATACCGGCCAAGTGGGCGCTGGCAGAAATGGGACGCATTGGAAAAGGCATTCGTCTGCCACTCACCTGGCTCAGCGAGCCTTGTCATGAACCGCTGCGCGAAGCCATGCGCCGGGCGGGAGTACTGTAAAGGCCTGCCCGAGAGCGACTGGGACACATACCGATATGAACTTTCTCCGAATCTCTTTAACGCTATCGATCTCTCTGGTTCTGGTGGCTTGTAGCTCCGGCCGTTTCAGCAAAATACTTCCGGACAAGAAGGCGGAGTACAAGCACGAGGTGGTGGCTGACAAGTCCCTGGAAGTGCCGCCCGACCTGAGTTCCAGCCGGATCGATAATCAGGTTCCCGGTCTTTCCGGTGGTGGCAGCGCAAGTTATACCGATTACGCGCGGGTGCGGCAGGAGGCCGGAGGCCCCGGCAGTGGCGGTTCCCATGATGTTCTGCCCAAGCACCCCGATATCAAGGTGGTGAAGGACGGCCAGAACCGCTGGCTGGTGGTGCATGGCGAGCCGGACCAGGTATGGGACAAGATCATCGACTTCTGGCAGGAGAACGGCATTTTGCTGGCCTATCAGGATCCCGAGGCCGGGGTGATGGAGACTTCCTGGTTGGAGAACAGGGCCGATATCCCCAACGACTTCATCACTGATTTCATCCGCAAGGCGTTCGATGGCCTCTACGGCGCGGCCACGCGGGACCGGTATCGGGTGCGGATAGAGAAGGGCGAAGAGCCGGACACGGTAGAGGTCTATCTCACCCATTTCGGCATGGAACAGGATTTCTCAAAAGACGCCGGCGGCGACACCGATCAGATCTTCTGGAAAATCCGGCCGCGTGATCCCGGCCTGGAGGCGGTGATGCTGCGCAAGCTGATGGCCTATCTCGGCTATTCCGATCAGGAGGCCAAAAGCAAGCTGGCGGCCGCCGAGGCCTATCATGGAATTCGCAGCCGCATGGACAAAAGTGGCGGTGAGCTGGCGTTGGTCATGGACGCGCCTTTTTCCCGGGCATGGCGGGCCCTTGGGTTGGCTCTCGACCGGGTGGGCTTCGTTGTGGAGGACCGCAACCGTTCCACCGGCACTTATTATGTGCGTTATCGTGATCCCACGGCTGGCAGCAATAGTAAGAGCTGGCTCTCCAAGCTCGCCTTCTGGCGCAGCAAGACGCCGGTGGATGAGGAGAAGCTTTATCTCGTGCGTCTCTCTTCGGAAGAGGAGAGCAGTCGGGTGAAGGTGTATGACAAGGATGGTCATCAGCTAACCGGCGATACCGCCCAACGCATCCTTACCCTGGTTCAGGAACGATTGAATTGAGCAGGCGGTGAGATTTGCTTCCCTCGGCAGCGGCAGCCGGGGCAACGCCACCCTGGTGCGGGCCGATGATGGCTGTCTGCTGGTGGATTGCGGCTATTCGCTGCGTGAGTTCGAGGCCAGATGCAAACTGCTCGGGGTGGCGGTGGAGGAGATAGACGCCCTGCTGGTTACTCACGAGCACAGCGATCATCTCAAGGGCGTGGGCGCCCTGGCGCGTAAATATCGGCTGCCGGTGTGGATGAGCCACGGCACCTTTCAAAACAGCCGCTGCGGCGATATTCCCGATCTGCATCTTTTCGGCAGCCACTCGCCTCCCTTTCGTTTGGGCGGGATTGAGGTCACTCCTTATGCGGTGCCCCATGACGCTCGTGAGCCCACTCAATTTGTATTTGCCCACAAAGGCTTCAGGCTGGGCTTGCTCACCGACGCCGGCAGCATCACGCCACACATATTGTCCCGGCTCGACGGAGTGGATGCCCTGCTGTTGGAGTGCAACCACGACCGCGAGATGCTGCAACGTGGTCCCTATCCTCCCAGCCTGAAGGCGAGGGTGGGTGGTGACTTCGGCCATCTGAGCAATGAGCAGGCGGGCAGGCTCCTGTCGGGCATCGATCACGGCAGGCTGCGTCACCTGGTGCTGGGGCATCTGAGCGAGAAGAACAACCACCCCGAGCTGGCCATTGGCGCGGTGCTGGCGGTCAGCGAGGCGTTGGAGCCGATATTGTCGGTTCTTGCTCAGGACGAGGGCAGCGGCTGGTTCGAGTTGACCTGACCCCCGTCTTCGAGCTGCCGCGCCAACGCCCATCGGATATGCTCGGCCACCAGAGGCGATGCATCTTTCAAGCGGTTTTTCAGCGCTTCGATCACTGCTTCATCTCTTGTTGAGTTGCCCAGGGCCACCGCCAGATTCCGTTGCCATCTTTGGTGGCCGATGCGACGGATGGCGGAGCCCTCGGTCCGCTTGAGAAACCTCTTCTCGTCCCATCCGAACAGTGTCAGCAGCGTTGCCTTGTCGAGACCGTGGCGCGGCAGGAAGTCCGCTTCCTTGGTGGTTGGCGAAAAACGATTCCAGGGACAGGCCAGCAGACAGTCGTCGCAGCCGTAGATCCTGTTGCCCATGAGCGGACGAAGTGCTTCTGGGATGCTGCCCGGGTGCTCTATGGTGAGGTAGGAGATGCAACGGCGGGCGTCCACCAGATAGGGAGCCACTATGGCTCTGGTGGGGCAAAGGTCCATGCAGGCGGTGCAGCGACCGCAGTGGTCGGTTACCGGCTTGTCCACGGGGAGCGGCAGGTCGGTATAGATTTCTCCCAGAAAAAACCAGGAGCCGGCCTCGCGGTTGACCAGGTTGCTGTGTTTTCCCATCCACCCCAGTCCCGCCTTTACCGCAATCGGCTTTTCCAGTACCGGTGCCGAGTCCACGAAAACCCGATAGCCCAGCGGGCCGCTCTCCCGTTCCATGCGTCGGGCCAGTTTCTGCAGCCGCTTGCGCATCAGCTTGTGGTAGTCCCTTCCCAGCGCGTAGCGGGATACATAAGCCGCCGCCGGGTCACGCAGCCGCAATGCGGGATCGTCTTCCGGGGGGCGGTAATCCATGCGCACGGAGATGATCCGCAGTGTGCCGGGAACCAGTTCTTCGGGCCTGTAGCGCTTGGTGCCGTGACGAGCCATGTACGCCATCTCGCCATGGAACCCCCGTTCCAGCCAGGCGCGCAGCCGGGCGCCCGCCTGTTCCAGGTCGGTGTCGGTGATGCCGGTCTGCTGAAAACCCAGTTCCCGCGCCCACTGCTTGATGCGCCGGGCCAGTTCGGCCATTTGCTGCTCCGTGCTCCGCATGGCCGTAGAATACCAGCATCTCCACAACCGACTTGAGAATCGCCCGATGAACGAATACCGAACCCTGCCGCGGCGGCATCGTCTGCCGCAGGCGCTCTACCGCGCGGAGCAGGTGCGGGAGCTGGATCGTCTGGCCATCGAACACTACGACATTCCCGGAGAAGTTTTGATGGAACGGGCAGGGCAGGCGGCCTTCGATCTGATCCGTCGGCGCTGGCCCCAGGCTGAACGGCTCTTGGTGCTCGCCGGAACCGGCAACAATGGCGGTGATGGCTTCGTGGTGGCGCGGCTGGCCCTGGAAGCGGGGCTCAAGGTGCGGGTGGCGCAACTGGGCGATCCGGCGCGCATCGGCGGCGATGCCAAACTCAACGCTCAGCGTTTTTCGGCCATCGGTGGAGATTGGCAGCCTTTTTCGGGCCGGTTGCCGGAAAACGTCGATTTGGTGGTGGACGCCCTGCTGGGAACCGGCCTGGAGCGGGAAGTGACCGGGTCCTGGGCCGAAGCGATCGAGGCGGTGAACAGGAGCAGGGCGCCGGTGCTGGCCCTGGATCTGCCCTCGGGACTCCATGCCGACAGCGGGCGGGTGCTTGGCTGCGCTGTCCGGGCCAATGCCACCATGACCTTCATCGGTTTGAAACAGGGCATGTTCACCGGCGAGGGTCCTGACTGTTGTGGTGATATCGAATTCGATTCCCTTGAAGTACCGGCCCGGGTTTACGGCCATCTGCTGGTCTCCTCGCGCCGTATCGATTGGGCGCAACAGCGGGAGCTGCTGCAACCCCGGAGACGCACGGCCCACAAGGGTGATTTCGGCCATGTTCTGGTGGTGGGTGGGGATCTCGGCATGGGAGGTGCCGCCCGTCTGGCCGCCGAAGCAGCCTTGCGAACCGGTGCCGGGCTGGTGAGCCTGGCCACGCGATCTCTCCATGTGGCGCCCGTGTTGGCGGCGCGACCGGAAGTGATGGTTCATGGCCTTGAGGAGGCTTCGCAACTGACGCTTCTGCTGGAGCGGGCCACTCATCTGGTGATCGGACCGGGACTAGCCCGGCGTGCCTGGGGCAGAGCCCTGTTCGAAGCGGCCATGGCGGCAGAACTGCCTTTGGTGCTGGATGCCGATGGGCTCAATCTGCTGGCGGAAAATCCCGTCCGCCGCGACGACTGGGTTCTCACGCCTCATCCAGGCGAGGCGGCACGGCTGTTGGACGCCAGTGTCACGGAGGTTCAGAACGACCGTTTTGCCGCTGTTCAGGCATTGCAATCCCGCTACGGCGGGGCGGTGATCCTCAAAGGCGCCGGCAGCCTGGTGGCAAGCGGTGGCGACCGGCGGCCCGCGGTGTGTAGCGACGGCAACCCCGGCATGGCCAGCGGCGGCATGGGCGACGTATTGGCCGGGGTTGTGGGAGGGCTGTCGGCCCAGGGGCTGGCTGCGCCAATCGCTGCGGAGATGGCTGTTTGTCTTCATGCCGCGGCCGCCGACAAGGCGGCTCGTGCCGGGAAGCGGGGGCTCCTGGCTTCTGATCTCATGTCCCACATCCGACGGCTGGCCAATCCAGACAATGAGTGAGGTCAGCCTTTTTCTTCCCGATGAGCGGGCGCTCGGCGAACTGGCCCGGCGGCTGGCGGCGCGGCTTGCTTCGCCGGCACTGGTCTGTCTCGGCGGTGATCTGGGCGCCGGCAAGACCGCCTTCGTGCGTGCTTTTTTGCGAGGGTTGGGGTTCGAAGGACCGGTTCGCAGCCCCACCTATACCCTAGTGGAGTCCTATTCTCTTGACGGGCTGACCGTGCACCATCTCGACCTTTACCGCCTTTGCGAGCCGGAAGAGCTGGAATTTCTTGGTTTTCGCGACCTTATGGCAGATCCTGCCCTGGTGTTCATCGAGTGGGCGGAAAAAGGAGAGGGCTGGCTGGGTGAGCCCGATCTTGACCTCTCTCTTGTTCCCGAGGCGGCAGGGCGACGACTGGTTGTAACCCCCTTTTCTCCGACGGGTGAACGCTGGGTTAGGGAAATTGAGAAATGGATCACTTGAAGAAAGTTTTATATCTACAAGAAAGTATTGGACATTTTTTGAATTTGTGCTATTTTTGGAATCAATCTGGTCACCACCTGGGGAAGAGGGGGGTAACATGGCCGACAAAAGATTGGTTCTCGAACACCGCTGGAAAGGCGTATTGGTCGCCTTTTGGATGCTTTTTTGTGGGCTGGCCCAGGCCACCGAGATTCGCGGGCTGCGCATCTGGAATGCCCCCGATCACACCCGCCTGGTGTTCGACGTCAGCAAGCCGGTACAGCATCAGATACTTTTTCTGCAACATCCCGAGCGTCTGGTAATCGACTTTTCCAATACCAGGCGGGCAAAAATCCATACAAAAATCAAGAAAAACCGCCACTTCTCCAAAATCCGCTATGCTCCGCAGAAAGGGCACCGTTTCCGCGTGGTGCTGGATCTCTCCCGCCCGGTGCGGCCTCGTTCTTTCCTGTTGCGCCCAAGTGGTGGGTATGGCTACCGGCTGGTGGTGGATCTTTACGACAGGAATGCCAAGGCGCGGGCGGTGCACAGGGTCGAACCCAAGAAACATCCCAACGCCCTGCGTGATGTGATCGTGGCCGTCGACGCCGGTCACGGGGGTGAAGATCCCGGTGCCAAGGGAAAACGGCTGGGGGCGCGCGAGAAGGTGGTCACTCTGGCCATTGCGCGAAAATTGAAAAAGCTCATCGACGCCGAGCCCGGCATGCGGGCCATTCTCACCCGCAAGGGCGATTACTATGTCGGTCTGCGCAAGCGTATGCGCATTGCCCGCGCTCATCGTGCCGATCTGTTCGTCTCCATCCATGCCGACTCCTTCAGGGACGGCAGGGCACGGGGTTCTTCTGTCTATGTGCTTTCGCGACGGGGGGCATCCAGCGAGGCCGCGCGCTGGTTGGCGGCCAAGGAAAACGCCGCCGACTTGGTGGGAGGGGTGAGCCTGGATGACAAAGACGATGTGCTGGCCTCGGTGCTTCTCGATCTGGCTCAGACCGGCACTCTGGCGGCCAGCACCCGGGCGGCCAGGTTGGTGCGTCGCGAGATGGGACGTATAGGCCCTCTGCACACCAACAGAGTGCAAAACGCCGCTTTCGTGGTGCTCAAATCACCCGACATTCCCTCCATGTTGGTGGAGACGGGATTTATCTCCAATCCCAGGGAAGAGCGAAAACTGGCCAGTGACAGCTTTCAGCGTCGTATCGCCCAGGCCATCTTCCGGGGTATCCGCACCTATTTCAACCGGGAACCGCCGCCCGGCACGCGTCTCGCCTGGATGAAGGAGCAGCGGCAAAAACGCCAAGCCAAGCGTTATGTTATCAAACCCGGGGACACCCTCGCCGATATCGCTGCCAAACACAGCGTCAGCGTCGCTTCCCTGCGTAGCGAGAACCGCCTGAAAGGCGAGCAGCTCCGGGTCGGTCAGGTGCTGCGGATTCCTCAAACCTGAGCCTGAAACCCGCTTTTTCAGCTTCTGTAAGAGTTGCGTGAAAACGGCGTAACTGATTGTTTTATATGCCATAAGTTCTTTTACAAGCGGCTTTTTTGCTTTTTGTTGGTTGAAGCCGCCAAGTTCATTTCGTACACTTGACGGCACTTTGTAACGAAGTTTTTATCCTGTCCCGCAAAGGAGGAGAAACGGATGAAGAAAAGCAAACTCGGAGTGGCTGGCTTGTTGTTGGGCGGCGCGTTGCTGCTTGCACTGCCGCTGTCGTCCACCGCCGGCAAACTCACCGAAAAATGCGATTCCTGTCACGGCAAAAACGGCAACAGTACGGACGAAAAGGTACCCACCATCGCTGGTTTTTCCGCAGCAACCCTGGAGGAGATTCTTCACGATTATCAGGAAGAAGAGCGTCCCGCGGAACGGTATAAGCCGAAGAACGGCGATGAAACCGATATGATCGAAATAGCCAAAAAGCTGTCTGACGATCAGATCAAGGAAGTGGCCAAGCACTATTCCAAGCAGAAGTTCATTCCGCACAAGCAAAGTTTTGATGCCAAACTGGCCAAGAAAGGGGCCAAGATCCACGATCACAAATGCGAAAAATGCCACTCCGATGGGGGTTCAAACCCGGAGGACGATGCGGCTCTTCTGGCGGGTCAGTGGCGTGGCTACCTTGAGCATCAGTTCCAGCTTATCAAGGCACACAAGCGTGAAGTGCCCAAGAAGATGTGGAAGAAATTCAAAAAGCTCAAGGATAAGCAGATGAAGGCGTTGATCGAGTTCTACGTCAGCCAGCAATAAGCAGGCACTTTGCTTCGGACACTAAAACGCTGCTTCGGCAGCGTTTTTTTATGGGAAAACACTGGTGCCGGCTCGGGAGGGGGAGGGCGGCCCCCGAGACGATTCGAACGTCCGAC
>JALVUB010000097.1 GCA_027023915.1 Sedimenticola sp. | reverse complement strand
TTCAGGCCTTCTTCCGGCACACGGATGTGCCGGCAAAATCAATGGCACCAAGCCATTGATTTTGGAGCAAGCCGCAAACCGCGTTTGCGGCGCGGCGAGCGCTGATAAAGCCATGGAAGGCTTTTATCCAGAGCTTCCTAAGGGAACCAACTGACGGGTACCATTGTGCCCGGGCTTTTCCCGTTTGAATGTGACGAATGCCATGTTTGCACGCAGGCAATGCGGAAATTTTGTGAATTCTTCCCGAAAAACAGTCACATACGATTGCCATAAACAATGAGATCCGAAAAGCCGAAATATCAATTAAATCGACCAGCAGTGATTCCATCGTGAACGAAACCGGTCTCTGGCTCGAAGGCGCGAAACGCCTGCCGTCCCCCAACTGTGACGCCCGTCCCCCGGGGGTGGAGGTTGATCTGCTGGTGATTCACGGCATCAGCCTGCCCCCAGGGAGCTTCGGCGGTCCTTGGATCGAGCGGCTTTTTCTCAACCGCCTGCCAGGGGATCGCCATCCCGATTTTGAACCCATCCATGAACTGCGGGTCTCCAGCCATCTGCTGATCCGGCGGGACGGCGGCTTGATCCAGTTCGTGCCCCTCAACCTTCGTGCCTGGCACGCCGGTGTTTCCTGTTTCCAGGGACGGGAACGGTGTAACGACTTTTCCATCGGCATCGAGTTGGAAGGAACCGATGAAACCCCCTACACCGACCGCCAGTACCAGGTACTCGCCAAGGTGACCGGGCAGATCTTTCATCTGTTTCCCGCCATCACAAACGAGCGCATCGTTGGCCACAGCGACATAGCGCCAGGGCGCAAAACAGATCCCGGCCCCGCTTTCGACTGGCGGAAATACCGGGCACTGCTCGCTGACAAGCTATGAGCAGATTCCTGCTTTTGCTGGCGCTGCTTCCGCTGCTCTCCACGGCCGGCGCCGGAATCAGCGTGCGGGACGATCTCGGCTCGGAGGTTCACCTTGCCAGACCGGCAACCCGCATCGTCACTCTCTCCCCCCATGCAACCGAGCTGCTGTTGGCGCTGGGCCTGGATGAGAGACTGGTGGCGGTGGCCGGATTCAGCGGCTACCCCAAACGGATCGCCAAGGTACCCCGCCTGCCCGCACTCGGGCCTCTGGATCGGGAACGGATACTGGCACTGCAACCCGATCTGGTGGTGGCCTGGGCCTCTGGAAACCATCCGGCGGATCTTCGCTGGCTGGAAAAAGCCGGCATAGCGGTCTATCGCAGCGAACCTGAAAAGCTGGAAACCATTGCCGACTCCCTTGAAAAGCTAGGCATACTGACCGGGGATGCGGCCGCCGGGCACCAGGCGGCGACCCGCTTTCGCAGGGCACTGGAGAACGCCTGTTTGAACAGAGCGATGGCGCCACGACAACGGGTGTTCCTGCAAATCTGGCCGACCCCCCCCTTGACCGTGGGTGGGCGCCACTGGCTCAACGAGGTTTTGCAGCGCGCCAGGCTGACGAACATTTACGGGGATCAGCCCAGGGGAATGATGGCCATCAGCAGGGAGAGCCTGATGTCCCGCAATCCGCAACTGGTGCTGCTCACCGCGCCTACCACCCCGCTGTTGCCCAACCGTCCCAGCCTGCTGCTCGACGCCACCCTGGGACGCCCCGGTCCAAAACTGGTGAAAGGGCTTAGGCAGCTCTGTAGGAATCTTCCTACAAAGAGTTCCGCTCATGCTGACAGACAGGCAGCAGGCAAAAAGAGATACTCAAACCGTCGCCGATAAGGGAGGTTCAGGACGAGCACTGAACAGGGAAGTTCGATGCCAGGGATGGCAACACGGATGACCAGACCAAGCCTGGCGACATCCCGGTCATATGGAAGTGACCGGGTTTTTTATTTTTCCTGAAGTGAAACCAGAATCAGCAGTGCCACGCCCAGGGTAATGGCCGAATCGGCCAGGTTGAACGCGGGCCAGTGCCACTGCTGCCAGTGAAAATCGAGAAAATCGGTGACCCGCCCCGAGTGCAGGCGATCCACCAGGTTTCCCATTGCTCCGCCAAGAATGAGAGAAAGCCCCAGGGCGGTGAGCCCTTCGTCGGGCCGCAAACGCCACAACCAGACGATCAACCCCACCCCCACGACCAGGGTGAGCCCGACGAAAAACCAGCGTTGCCAGCCGCCAGCACCGCTGAGAAAACTGAAGGCCGCCCCTTTGTTGAAAGTGAGTACCAAGTTGAAAAAGGGGGTCACCTGGCGCACCTCCCCCGGCGCGAAGCTCTCCAAAACCCACCATTTGGTGAGCTGGTCGGCCATGGCCACCAAGAGAGCGAGAAGAAGCCAGGGAATTTTTCTGCTTGAGTTGCCAGTCATTTAACTACCTGCAAGCTGGAACAACGGAAGGCCTGAAAAATTCAGACCTTACTCAGGCACGAGGAAGTGCCGACAAAATCAATGGCGCCAAGCCATTGATTCTGGAGCAAGTCACAAACCACGTTTGCGACACGGCGGGCTCTGCTAAAGCCATGGAAGGCTTTTTCAGAGCTTTCCAAGAGTTCGAAATCCCACGCCTTTCTTGCCCCTCCACCGAGAGCGGGAAATCACAACAATCAGAGCTCACGCAAACCGCCGCCTCTCTCCCTCGCCTTCCACATTTTCCACGCAACGTCCACACAGTTCGGGATGGTCGGGATGGCTGCCCACGTCCTCGCGGTGGTGCCAACAACGCACGCACTTGGAGTGCGTCGACGCCTTGGCAATCAGTTTCAACCCCGTCAGTTCTGTTTCATCGGCATCAACCGCCTTTTCTAAAGGCTCCACCCGGGCATAGGAGGTGATGAGAGCAAAGCGCAACTCGTCCTCCAGTTTCTCCAGGCTGTTGCGCAAGTCATCGTCGCAGTAGAGGGTCACCTCGGCATCCAGGGAGGAGCCGATCTCGCCCGCCTTGCGCATCCGCTCCAGCTCCCGACTCACCTCGCCACGCACCGCCAGCAGCCGCTGCCAGTCCCCGCCCTCCAGCCGGCGCTCCGCCTCCCCCTCCGGGAATTGGTGCCACCGCTGGGTGAAGACGAAGGGGTCCCGTTCGCCCGGCAGCTTCTCCCACGCCTCCTGGGCGGTGAAGCTGAGAATGGGCGCCAGCCAGCGCACCATCGCCTCGGCGATGTGGAAGATGGCGGTCTGGCAGGAGCGGCGCGCCAGGCTCTCCTTCTTGCAGGTGTACTGGCGGTCCTTGATTACGTCCAGGTAGAAGCCACCCAGCTCCACCACGCAGAACTGGGTCACCTTCTGGTAGATGAGGTGGAAGTTGTAGTCGCGGTAGGCCGCCACCACCGCCTGCTGCAACTGGCGCGCCTCGTCCAAAATCCAGCGGTCCAGCTCCACCATCCCGGCCGGCGCCACGGCGTGTTTGTCGGGATCGAAGTCGAACAGGTTGGCAAGCAGGAAGCGCAGGGTGTTGCGCAGGCGGCGGTAGGCGTCGGCCATGCGCTTGAGAATCTCGTCGGAAACCGCCATCTCGGCGCGGTAGTCGGTGGCCGCCACCCAGAGGCGCACGATGTCGGCCCCCAGACTCTTCATCACCTTCTGCGGCTGCACCACGTTGCCCAGGGACTTGGACATCTTGCGGCCCTCGGCGTCCACGGTGAAGCCGTGGGTGAGGCAGGCCTTGTAGGGGGCCTCGCCGGTCATGGCCACCGAAGTGAGCAAGGAGGACTGGAACCAACCCCGGTGCTGGTCGGAGCCCTCCAGGTAGAGCTCGGCCGGCCGCTTCAGCTCCGGCCGGCGGTCGAGCACGCAGGCGTGGGTGACCCCGGAGTCGAACCAGACATCCAGGGTGTCGGTGACCTTCTCGTACTGCGCCGCCTCATCGCCCAGCAGCTCGGCGGGATCGAGGTCGAACCAGGCGTCGATGCCCTCCTTCTCGATGCGCTGCGCCACCGCCTCGAACAGCTCGCCGGTGCGCGGGTGCAACTCGCCGCTCTCGCGGTGGACGAAGAGGGTGATGGGCACGCCCCAGGCGCGCTGGCGCGAGATGCACCAGTCGGGGCGGTTCTCCACCATGCCGCGGATGCGCTCCCGGCCCCAGGCGGGCAGCCACTCCACCCGCTCGATCTCGGCCAGGGCGGCGTCACGCAGGCCGTTCTGGTCCATGCTGATGAACCACTGGGGCGTGGCGCGGAAGATGATGGGGGTCTTGTGACGCCAGCAGTGAGGATAGCTGTGATCGATCTTTTCCACCGCCAGCAGGGCGCCCTTCTGCCGCAACACCTCCACCACCTTCCCGTTGGCCTCGAAGACGTGCTGGCCGCCGAAGAGCGGCAGGTCGTCGCGGAAGCGGCCGTCGCCCAGCACCGGGTTGTCCACCTCGATGCCGTACTGCTGCCCCACCACGTAGTCCTCCAGGCCGTGGCCGGGGGCGGTGTGCACGGCACCGGTGCCGGCCTCCAGGGTGACGTGTTCGCCCAGGATCACCGGCACCTTGCGGTCGTAGAAAGGATGCAGCAGATCCAGACCTTCAAGATCCTGGCCGCGACAATGACCCAGCCGCACCGGGTTCTCCACCCCCCAGCGGGCCAGCGCCTGGTCGGCCAGCCCCTCGGCCAGCAGCAGCCGCTGGTCGCCGGCCTGCACCACCAGGTACTCCAGCTCCGGGTTGAGCGCCACCGCGCGGTTGGCCGGCAGGGTCCAGGGGGTGGTGGTCCAGATCACCACCGACAGGGGGCCTTCGCCGGATTGAGCCATGTCGCAGCGCGCCAGGAAGGCGGCCTCGTCAGCCACCGGGAAGCGCACGTCGATGGCCAGGGAGCGCTTGTCCAGGTAGTCCACCTCCGCCTCGGCCAGGGCCGAGCCGCAGTCGGTGCACCAGTTCACCGGCTTGGAGCCCTTGTGCAGGTGACCGGCCGCCACGATCCTGCCCAGGGAACGGACGATATCCGCCTCCTGCTGGAAGTTCATGGTGAGATAGGGATTCTCCCAGTCGCCCAGCACCAGCAGCCGCTTGAAATCGGCCTTCTGCCGCTCCACCTGGCTGCGGGCGTAGTCGCGGCAGGCCTGGCGGAACTGGCGCGGGCTCACCTTCTGTCCCGGCTTGCCCACCTTCTTCTCCACCTGGAGTTCGATGGGCAGGCCGTGGCAGTCCCAGCCGGGCACGTAGGGGGCGTCATAGCCGTCCAGGGTGCGGCTCTTGACGATGATGTCCTTGAGCACCTTGTTGACCGCGTGGCCGATATGGATGTCGCCGTTGGCGTAGGGCGGGCCGTCGTGGAGGATGAACTTCTCGCAGCCGGCGCGCGCTTCCCGGATGGCCCGATAGAGTCCCTGGGCCTCCCAACGCTTCAACGCCTCGGGCTCGCGCTGGGCGAGGTTGCCGCGCATGGGGAAATCGGTCTTGGGCAGATTGAGTGTGTCCTTGTACTTGCTCACGGACTGGGTTTCCTGTGGCTGGGTTGTGGTGAATCAGATGATTGCAGCGACCGGCTGCAAACCGTGGATGCGCCGCGCCTCGGCGGCGTCCTGCTCGATCTGGCGCCGCAGCTGGTCGAAGGAGTCGAAGCGGCGCTCCTCGCGGATGAAGCGGGTGAAAGTGACCCCCACGTGGGCGCCATACACCTGGCGGTGGAAGTCGAACAGGTGCACCTCCAACAGGGGCCTTTCGTCACCGCCCACGGTGGGGCGGAAGCCGATGTTGGCCACCCCCGGCAGGTCGCCCGCTTCCAGCCCCTGCACGGTGACGGCGAACACTCCCCGCAGGGGGCTCACCCGCCGGTGGAGGGGGATGTTGAGGGTGGGAAAGCCGATGGTGCGGCCACGTTGGTGCCCCCGGCTCACCCGCCCGAAGAGCTGGTAGGGGCGCCCCAGGCAGGCCTCTGCGGTGGCCAGGTCGCCCGCCGCCAGCGCCTCGCGGATGCGGGTGCTGCTGATGCGGCAGCCTTCCAGGCTCACCGTCTCCAGGCTCTCCACGCCGAAACCGTGCGCCTCTCCGGCTCGTCGCAGCAGGGCGAAGTCGCCGCTGCGCTCGCGGCCGAAGCGGAAATCGTCCCCCACGTAGAGGTGGCGGACGGCCAGCCCCTCCACCAGCACCTCTCGAATGAAATCATCGGGGCTCATGCCGGCCAGGGCGCGGGTGAACTCCAGCAGCAGCACCCGGTCGATGCCGCAGCGCCGCACCTGCTCCAGCTTCTCGCGCAGGCGGGTGAGGCGGGCGGGCGCCTGCCGCAGGCGGAAGAACTCCATGGGTTGGGGCTCGAACAGGATCACCGTGGCCGGCAGGCCGTGCTCTTCCGACTTCTCCTTGAGCGCCGCGAACACCGCCTGGTGCCCCCGATGGACGCCGTCGAAATTGCCGATGGTGGCCACGCAGCCCCGGTGGCGGGGGCGGAGGTTATGCTTGCCACGGATCAGCTCCATCACTGGACTCCGGCCGCCAACTCCCCACCGTTGAAACCCACGCCGGCAGCGGCAGTGATGGGATCGCAACCGATGGAGCTGCCTTGTTTCAGCTTGTTACCGAACCAAGTGCCGGACAAATCGCCTTCCTCGTACCAAAGGCCGTTGAGAAAACGGGTGGAGGAGAGCACCAGCACGGCAGTGCCCTTCTCCTCGCCATGGTGCTCGATCCAGTTGAGATTGAACACGCGTCCATCGGTGGTGCCATAGACATAACCTTTGTCCAGTTCGTAACACCCTTCCACACGGTTGCCTTTCACTTGCAGAAACAAAGGCCCGTAATTGGTCTGATAGACCCCGTCGGGATCGACAGGTGGAGGTTCCTTGCCAACTGGATCGCCATAAGCCTCCAACTCAGTGATTTCGGTATAGGATGGATTACCGTGGTTCGAAAGCACTTCCACTTTCAACCAGCGGGCCGCCACCGGTTTGTCCAACTGTTTTTCAGTACGGGCAAAGGGTTTTCCCTTCACCACCGTGATAACCTTCCAAGGCCCTTTGTGAGACTGGATTGAGGCGTAAAACTTCACCTCTTTGGCCGACACGCCGGGATATTGCTCCTCGTCATCCTGCCGGTTGTCCACCACCAGCGTTCGCAGTCGGTAGGTTCGCCTCAGCTCGATGATGAAGCTGTCGGGTTGGACGCCCGCCAGATCATGGGCGCTGCTGGCCCAGTAATCGCGCAGGCGACCGTCGATAATGGCGCTGGCGGGAAACTGCTCGTTATACTGACCAGTATAGGCCAGAATGACGGCTCCGCGATCCATGCGCAATAGATCCCCTCCGGTAGTCCCTTTCTCCGCGCCCAAGGCACCAGCGGAAAGAGTGGCCGCTGTCAGCAGAAACAAGATCATGCGCAGCATCGTCGGCTCGATCCAGGAGGTTGGGAGCAGATCATTCTACCTCGTCGCCCCGGCACGGCCCAAATCATGGAGCCGCATTCCCATGGCGGCGAGCACCAGAAAATAGCTCACAGCGCCAACCAACACCCACAAACCAAGCAGCAGCGCTCTGTGCGCCAAACCCCATTGGACCCACCGTTCGACGGGCGGCGCGCCGAAATAGAGCACGGCGGACATCACGCCACAAGCCACCACCACGCGCAGCCAGAGCAACCGCCAGGCGGATGATGGGGAATAGACCTGGCGACGACGCAGTCCGCGATACAGCAACCCCGCATTGACGAAGGCGGAAAGGCTGGTGGCCAAAGCCAGCCCGGCATGATGAAGCGGCACGATGAATACCAGGTTGAACACCATATTGGTAACCATGGCGATGATGCCGATCCTCACCGGCGTGCGGGTGTCTTGCCGGGCATAGTAGCCCGGCGCCAACACCTTGATAAAAATGAAGCCCAGCAGCCCGATGGCATAAGCCACCAGACTTTGCCGTGCCATCACCACATCGTGAAAATCGAACCGGTCCGAAAGAAACAGGGTGGCGATCATGGGGCCCGCCAACACCACCAACCCCACCGTCGCCGGCAATCCAAAAATCACCGTGGTGCGCAGCCCCCACTCCAGGGTTTGACCAAAAGCCTTGGGGTCTTCCGCCGCGTGACCGCGCGACAGCGCCGGCAGAATCACGGTACCCAGCGCCACCCCCAGCACGCCCTGGGGAAACTCCATCAACCGGTCCGAATAATAGAGCCAGGAGATACTACCGGTCTGCAAAAAGGACGCCAGCACCGTATCCAGCAAAAGGTTGATCTGCACCACCGAAACAGCAAAGAGCGCAGGCACCATCAACTTCATGATGCGGTCCACTCCTTCATGACCACGTTGCACCCTGGGCCTTGGCAGCAGCTTCAGTTTATGAAGGAAGGGAAGTTGAAAAGTAAACTGCACCACACCGGCAATAAGCACGCCCCATGCCAGCGCCGTCACCGGCTCTTCCATCCAGGGTGACAGCCACAGGGCCGCGCCAATGAGGCATAGGTTAAGCAGCACCGGAGTGAATGCCGGCACTGCAAAACGGTTGTGCGCATTGAGAATGCCTCCGGCAAAAGCAGTAAGTGATATGAAAAAGAGATAGGGGAAGGTCAGCCGCAGCATGGACGAAGCCAACACCAGCCTTGCGTGCGCGCCATCAAGCACCCAGCCAATAGCAAACAGAGACACCACCAAAGGCGCCGCCACCACCCCAATCAGCGATACCCCCAGGAGCACCACTCCCAGAGTGCCGGCCACGTGATCCACCAACCCCTTCAGATCCTCGAAGGCGCGGGTCTCCTTATATTCGGTGAGCACCGGCACAAAGGCGGTGGCAAAAGCCCCTTCTCCAAAGAGGCGTCGCAAAAAGTTGGGGATCTTGAAAGCGATGAAAAAAGCATCGGTGGCGGCATCGGCGCCAAACAACCGCGCCAACACCAGATCACGAACAAACCCCAGGATGCGGGACAACATGGTGTTGCCGCCCACCGTGGTCAGCGATTTGAACAGCGAGGCCAGTACGTTTCTCCTTGGTCGGGAGCGCGAGAAAAGCGCTATTCTAACTTCAATTGCCAGTTGACAGAGGAAAAACAGATCGCCATAATTTTCCGCCTTTCAAGAGACATCCGGACTTAATCAGGAGCAAAACAGGTGGCAAACTCTCGGCAAGCACGCAAGCGCGCCCGTCAGGCGGAAAAGCGCCGCCAGCATAACGCCAGCCGGCGCAGCATGATGCGCACCTACATCAAAAAAGTGGTCAAGGCCATCGAATCCGGCGACCGCGAGGCTGCCGTGGCAGCTTACCAGGCAGCGGTTCCCGTTATTGATCGCATGGCCAACAAAGGGCTGATCCACAAAAACAAGGCCGCGCGCCATAAAAGCCGCCTGAACGCGCATATCAAGACCATGTCCTGAACAAAACAGAGCCTCTTCCAATATAAAATCCCCGCCGCGGCGGGGATTTTTTTCGCCAGGGAAGATGACTCACTCTACGCGCTTGTCGAACCCGCCTTTTTGATTTCGTCGGGGGTTCGAATCTCAAGGGGATTGGCATGAAAAAGCCCATCTCCAGGATGGGCCGTGTCGGTGAGTGGCGCGCCAGGGAGGATTACTCGCGCTGCGCGCTCGTGCTGCGCGCCTTCGGCGCTTGTCGAACCCGCCTTTTTGATTTCGTCGGGGGTTCGAATCTCAAGGGGATTGGCATGAAAAAGCCCATCTCCAGGACGGGCCGTGTCGGTGAGTGGCGCGCCAGGGAGGATTCGAACCCCCGACCGCTCGG
>JALVUB010000096.1 GCA_027023915.1 Sedimenticola sp. | reverse complement strand
GGAGAAGTCGAAGCGCAGCCGCTCCGCCTCCACCAGGGAGCCCTTCTGCTGCACGTGCTCGCCCAGCAGCTGGCGCAGGGCGGCGTGGAGCAGGTGGGTGGCGGAGTGGTTGAGGGCGATGGCGCGGCGGTTTTCAGCATCCACCTCCGCCTCCAGGGAATCCCCCAGATGTAGGTCTCCACGAACCACCCGCCCGAGATGGCCGATCACTTTGCCACCCTGCTTGCGGGTGTCTTCCACCTGAAAGTCGCCCTGTTCGGCCCGCAGCCAGCCGCGGTCGCCCACCTGGCCGCCCGACTCGGCGTAGAAGGGGGTCTTGTCCAGCACCACCAGGCCGCTCTCGCCCTCGCCCAGGGTCTCCACCGACTCGCCGTTGCGGAACAGGCCGATGACGGTGGCCTGGTCGCGCAGCCGCTCGTAGCCGGTGAAGTCGGTCTCCCCTTCCACCTGGAGCTGCCCCTGGTCGTCCATGCCGAAGCGGCTGGCGGCACGGGCGCGCTGGCGCTGGGCGTTCATCTCCCGCTCGAAGCCCAGCTCGTCGATGTGCAGCCCCCGCTCGCGGGCGATGTCGGCGGTGAGATCGGCGGGGAAGCCGTAGGTGTCGTAGAGCTTGAAGACCAGCTCGCCGGGCAGGGTGTCGCCTTCGAGCCTGTCGATGGCCTCCTCCAGGATGCGCATCCCCTGCTCGATGGTCTCGGCGAAGCGCTCCTCCTCCAGGCGCAACACCTTGACCACGGTGTCACGCGCCTTGGGCAGCTCGGGATAGGCGTCACCCATCTGCTCGATGAGCGGGTCCACCAGCTTGTGGAAGAAGGGCGCCTTCTGGCCCAACTGGTAGCCGTGGCGGATGGCGCGCCGGATGATGCGGCGCAGCACATAGCCCCGACCTTCGTTGCTGGGGGTCACCCCGTCCACGATGAGGAAGGCGGTGGAGCGGATGTGGTCGGCGATCACCCGAAGGGACTTACTCTCCGGGTCGGTGGCGCCCGTCACCTCGGCGGCGGCGCGGATCAGCGCCTGGAAGAGGTCGATCTCGTAGTTGGAGTGGACTCCCTGGAGCACCGCCGCCAGCCGCTCCAGCCCCATGCCGGTGTCCACCGACGGCTTGGGCAAAGGCGTGAGGTTGCCATCGGCGTCGCGGTTGTACTGCATGAAGACCAGGTTCCAGATCTCGATGTAGCGGTCGCCGTCCTCTTCGGGCGTGCCGGGGGGGCCACCTGGAACTTCGGGACCGTGGTCGTAGAAGATCTCGGAACAGGGGCCGCAAGGGCCGGTGTCGCCCATGGACCAGAAGTTGTCGCTCTCGTGCCGCTTGCCGCCCGGCTTGTCACCGATACGGGAGAAGCGCGCCGGATCGACGCCGATCTCCTCCAGCCAGACGCGGGCCGCCTCGTCGTCCTCTTCATAGACGGTGACCCAGAGGCGCTCGGGCGGCAGGCCCATCTCCTGGGTGAGAAACGCCCAGGCGTACTCGATGGCCTCGCGCTTGAAGTAGTCGCCGAAGCTGAAGTTGCCCAGCATCTCGAAGAAGGTGTGGTGCCGGGCGGTGTAACCCACGTTCTCCAGGTCGTTGTGCTTGCCGCCGGCCCGCACGCAGCGCTGCACCGAGGCGGCGCGGGTGTAGGGGCGCTTCTCCTTGCCCAGAAACACATCCTTGAACTGCACCATCCCCGCGTTGGTGAAGAGCAGGGTGGGGTCGTTGGCGGGCACCAGGGAGCTGGAAGGGACGATGGTGTGCCCCTTCCGTTCGAAAAAGTCGAGAAAGGCCTGGCGGATCTCGGCGCTGGTTTTCATCCGGGATGCTTTATCAGGAAATGAAAGGAGCTAAATGGTATGCAGTCCGGGAAGAAAAGTCATCCCTGCGGTTCGCGGCGGGGAGACCGCTCCTACGGATCGAGGAGGAGTTCCCGGACCAGGTGCTCGGGAAAGCCGCGACCGGCGAGGAAGCGGGCGCGGCGGGCGAGGTCGCGGCGGTCGGTGGGGGGGCGGTCGCCGAACTTGCGGCGGGCCAGTTCCGCCAGGCGCTGGCGCCACCGGGGATCGGAGGGCTCCAGCACTGCTTCGATAAGAGTATCGTCCACCCCCCGCTCGCGCAGCTCGGCGCGGATGCGCAAGGGACCGAAGCCTTTTTCCATGCGTGAGCGAAGATACTCTTTGGCGAAGCGGGCGTCGCTCTGGAGCCCCTCATCGGCCAGGCGGTCGATGGCCCGGGCCACCACCTCGGGGTCGTGGTGGC